>JBAPYE010000382.1:0-6615 GCA_049284575.1 Desulfobacterales bacterium | reverse complement strand
GGTCTACCCGCGAGATGGCCGCCCAGCTGATGGGCAGCTTGCGTCGGATGATTTCGCGGCAAATCGCGATGACGCGCTTGGGGCTGACCATAAAGGTGTCGTCGGAGACATAGAAAAACGTCACCCCCTGGCGGTAGAGCAATTCGAGCTGGTCTACGAAATAGCGGGTCGAATGAAACCGAACCCGCCGGCCCCAGAAAAGCGGTGAGCCGCAGAAGGTGCAGTTGCCGCGGCAGCCGCGGGTCAGCGCCACGTGCTGAAACCGGAAATAACGGGCGGGCTGGGGCAGGACGTCCAGGTTGCGAATGGGTTTTGGGGCCGGGTTGCGGACCGGGCGACCGCCGTCGCGCCAGGCCAGGCCTTCCACCGCCGCCAGATTCGGGACCGGCGTGCTTGCCAGCGCCTGCACCAGGTGCAGGAAGGGAAACTCCCCTTCCCCGATGACGACGTAATCGATTTCCGCAAAATGGGTCAGGAAGTGGCGCCACAGAAAGGTGGGCGTGACCCCGCCGAAAACCGTGGCGACGGCCGGGTTGACGGCCTTGGCGAGGCGCGCGACCTCGATGCCGCCCCAGCGGTTGGCGTTCAGGATCGAAAAGCCGATGATATCCGGCTGCGTGTCTGCCAGCAGGGTCCGGACCTGCTCCGGGGTGTCCTTCAGCCCCTGCAGGTTGAGGATGTCCACGGCGTGGCCGTTGGCCCTCAGCAAGGCGCCGATATAGTAAAGCCCCATGGGCACCACGTGAACGTCCTCTTGATGGAGGCGCTCTTCCAGGCAGTAGGGGTAGATCAGCAGAACCTTCATCGTCTCGGCTCGGGGGTGACGGGAGCCAAACCGGTCGGCTGGCAACGGGCCGGCCGCCGGGCAGGCGTTTGACTTTCGCTGGTGCTGTTGTTAGGGATGGCCACCCAGGCGGCCCGGGCACGCCGGCGCCCGGTCGCTCTGCAATTCTTCTTGACCGGAGTAGCTGCCCATGGGCTCATCCCGCCGCTGGGCGATCTTTCTAATCGCCTCGACGCTTTTCTTATTTTCCCAGTTTTACCGGGCCTCCATCGCGGTGATCAGCCCGCAGCTGATGGCCGATGTGGGCCTGGATGCCGGTGGGCTGAGCCTGATGTCGGCCGCTTTTTTTTACGCCTTCGCCCTCACCCAGATACCCATCGGGATATTTCTGGACCGCATCGGGCCCCGCCTGACCATGACCGCTCTCTCGGGGGTGGCCGTCAGCGGGGCGCTGATCTTCGCCTGGGGGGACTCCCTTGAAGCCCTGGTGGCAGGCCGGGTGCTGCTGGGTATCGGGATGGCCTGCAACCTGATGGGCGCATTCAAGCTGTTGACCCTCTGGTTCAGCCCGTTGCAATTTGCGACCCTCTCGGCGCTGGTGGTTTCCATCGGCACCGTCGGCAATCTCACCGCCACCACCCCGCTGGCGATTCTGGTGGGCTGGATCGGCTGGCGCCTTACCTTTTCGGTCTTCGCCGCTCTGAACCTTTTGCTGGCCGCGGCCTTTTTCCTGGTGGTGCGCGACCGCCCGAAAGCTTGCCCGGCTGCCGGCGCCGCGCCCCCGCCGCCTTCCCCTCGGTTTTTTTCCGGTCTCGCCCGCCTTTTTCGCGACCGCGACTACTGGATCATCTCCATCGGCACCTTCTGCCGCTACGGGATTTTTGCCGCGGTCCAGACCCTCTGGGCGGGGCCGTTCCTCATGACCGTCATGGGGCGCTCGGCCCTTGTGGCGGGCAACCTCATTTTCCTGCTGAACCTCGGCATGATCCTCGGCGGGCCGGTCTGGGGGCGGCTTTCCGACACCCTTTTCAGAACCCGCAAGGGGGTCATCATCACCGGTCTGGTGTGTCTGGCGGCGGATATCGGCGCCCTGGCGGCCATGCCGTCAGATGCCGGCACGGGGATCCTGGCAGCGCTTTTTTTCGCCTTCGGCTTTTTCGCCAGCGCCGGCGGGATCATGTACACCCACATTAAAGAATTGATGCCCCTGGAGATGGCGGGGACCGCCATGACGGGGATCAACTTTTTCACCATGATCGGCGCGGCCGCCTTCCTGCAGGGAATGGGGGGCCTGATGCAGACCCTTTACCCCGAAGCCGTCCTGAGCCCGGCGGCTTTCCAGGCGGCACTCGGCCTCTGCGGCGTCTGCCTGTTGGGCGTGGCCGTGTTGTACGGGTTTACCCGGGACACGCTTGGCTCCTGAAGGGCCGCACGGCCGTTGCCCCAGGCCCATCATACCGAGGGTTCGCTTTTCAAGCGGCCGCCGGGGCCTTCAGGCTGGTCAGGGCCAGGTAGAGGGCCCCCACGGCCAGTTCGGCGCAGTGAAAATGGTCGGCCGGCAGGGTCTCCAGAAAGCCTGCGACGGCTTCCGGGGTGATCTCCCAGGCCGTTTCAAGCGGGCGGCCGCTGACCATTTCGGCCACCGTGTTGGCGCAGGCGGTCGTATGCAGGCAGCCGTCGGTGTCGAAGGCCACGGTCTGGATGCGGCCTTCGTGGAGCATGAGAAAGATCTCCACCGTGTCGCCGCACTCACCGGTGCGTTTGCCGTAGCCGTCCGGGTTTTGAAGCCGTTCGCGGCGGTCGTGGCGAAAGGCCATTTCGAGAAAATTGCACGAATGGTCCTGCCAGAAGTCAAAGGGCCGTTGGGATGATTCCAAATGCTGCATGCTGTCCTCTTTAAAGGGGTGATCAAATTGAAACGCCGCTGCCGTTCATCGGCGGCCGGCTACTGGTTGCCGAGGCCGTTTTGCTGGCCGCAGTCCGGGCACTGCCAGGTGATGCCGTTGCAGGAAAGCCCCCAGAAATTCTCCAGCATGCACGTCTGGCAGATGGCAAACCCGCAGCGGCAGGTCCAGCAGAAAAGCACCTGTTGGCCGCAACAGTGGCACACCGGGTTGCGGCGGCGGCGGGTGCGGCGCGGCGGACGCGGCCTACTTGCAGAGGAGGGCATGGGCGACACCGATGCAGCGGTCCATGATCACGTCGATCCCGGCTTTTCGCAACACCTCGGCTGCCTCCGGGTTTTCGATGCCCGTCTGCATCCAGAAGGCCCGCGGTGCCAGGCCGACGGCGTCGCGGGCATAAGGCATGATGCGCGCCGGATTGACGAACGCATTCACCAGGTCGACCCGCTCGGGAATCTCCCCCAGCGAGCCGTAGGCCTTTTCCCCCAGAATTTCCCGCTGCGCGGCGCGCACGGGGATGATGCGGTATCCCTGTCGCTGAAGGTAGGCCGCGATGCGGTGCGAGTCGCGCTCCGGCTTGGGGCTGAGTCCCACCACCGCGATGGTGGCGGAGTCCTGCAGCAGGCGCCGGATGTCCCGGTCGTCGGTCACCAGGCGGCCCTCGCGGCCGTCTTGTCGTTTGGCGGTGGGCGTGTTATGGCTGGGGACTGACATGGACTGGATTACCTTTTTAAAGTGGTCCGCAACGAACCGATTGTGCTGCGGTGGGCCGGCCTATGAAACCCTCACCGATTGCTGCCGGACGCCTTTTTAGCCCAAGTCCCCGCCGCCTGTCAACGCCCCCAACGCGGCGGACTTGCGACGGTCGCCCGCTTCCCGGCCGCGGGGGCGCCGCTCTGACCCCACACCCACGAGGACCCATATGACCTCAACGTCAGACCAGGCCGCTGCGCCCCGCAACGGCGCCCCGACCCTCTACCTGATTGACGGCACCGCCTATATTCACCGGGCCTACCACGCCATCCGCGGTCTGACCAACTCCAAGGGGCTGCCCACCAACGCGGTTTTCGGCTTTACCCGTATGCTGATCAAGCTGATGGCCGAGCGCCGGCCCGAATACGCCGCGATGCTCTTCGACGCCAAGGGACCGACCTTCCGTCATGAACGCTACGACGCCTACAAGGCCAACCGGCCCCCCATGGCCGAGGAGATGGCCGTCCAGATTCCGCTGATCAAGCAGGTCACCCGCGGTTTCAATCTGCCGCTGGTGGAGATGGCGGGTTTCGAGGCCGACGATCTGATCGGCACCCTGGCCCGTCAGGCCCAGGAGAAGGGCTTTTTCGTCGTCATGGTGACCGGCGACAAGGATTTCATGCAGCTGGTGACCGACACGGCCGTCATCTGGGACCCCATGAAGGAAAAAACCATCGACCTGGCAGGCGTGCGTGCCGCCATGGGCATCGACCCCGAACAGGTGGTGGATGTCATGGGCCTTTCGGGCGACAGCAGCGACAACATCCCCGGAATCCCGGGAATCGGGCCCAAGACCGCCCAGAACCTGATCCAATCTTTCGGCAGCATGGCGGCCCTGTATGCCGGCCTGGACAAGCTGTCCGCCAAAAAACAGCAGGAAAAGCTCGCCCAATACCGGGAGCAGGCCTTTTTGAGCCGTGAGCTGGCCACCATCGAAACCCGCGCCCCGCTGGCCTTCGACCCGGACGCATATCGCCTCCGGGTGCCGGACAATGCCGTTCTGGCCGGGCTTTTCAAGGAGCTGGAGTTCCGCCAGCTGCAAAAGGACTACCCCCAGGGGGCGGACCACTCGCGCAAGGACTACCGCCTGATTCTAGACGAGGAAGCCCTGGCCGCGCTGGCGGCCCGTCTGGAAAAGGCCGAGCGGGTCGCGCTGGACACCGAAACCACCTCCCAGTACCCGATGCAGGCCCGGCTGGTGGGGCTTTCCTTTGCCGTTCAGCCCGACCAGGGCTTCTATATCCCCTGCGGCCACGACTACCCCGGCGCGCCCGCCCAGCTTTCCCTGGATACGGTCCTGGCGCGCCTCAAGCCGCTGCTGGAGAACCCGGCCGTGCCCAAAGTCGGGCAGAACATCAAGTACGACTGGATCGTGCTGGCGCGCCACGGGGTGCGGCTGGCCGGGGTGGTGTTCGACACCATGCTGGCCTCCTACCTCATCAACCCCTCCAAGCGGGCCCACAGCCTGGATCAGATCGCCCTGGATTTTCTGGACTACAAGACCGTTTCCTACGAGGAGGTGACCGGCAAGGGCAAAAACGCCCTCAATTTCTCCGAGGTGCCGCTGGACCAGGCGGCGGCCTATGCCGGCGAGGACGCCGACGTCACCTTGCAGGCCTGCGGCGTATTGCAGCGGCAGCTGGCGGAGATCGGGCTGACCGAGCTCCTCGAAACGATGGAAATGCCGCTGGTGCCGGTTCTGGTGAAAATGGAGATGGCCGGCATCCGCGTGGACGAGGCGCGCCTGGGCGAGCTTTCCAAATCCTTCGAGCACCAACTGGAGCAGCTGGAGCGGGAGATCTATGCCCAGGCCGGTGAAACCTTCAACATCAAGTCCTCCCAGCAGCTGGGGGCGATCCTGTTCGAGAAGCTCAAGCTCCCGACCCAGAAAAAAACCAAGAAGAAAACGGGCTACTCCACCGACGTGGAGGTGTTGACCGCGCTTGCGGCCCACCACGAGCTGCCCGCCCTGATTCTCAAGCACCGCAGCCTGGCCAAGCTCAAATCGACCTACACCGACGCCCTGCCGGAACTGGTCCACCCGGAAACCGGCCGGATTCACACCTCATTTAACCAAACCGTGGCGGCCACCGGCCGCTTGAGCAGCTCGGACCCCAACCTCCAGAACATCCCCATCCGCACCGAGGAGGGCCGCGAGATCCGCAGCGCCTTCATTCCCCGCCGCGACTGGCAGCTGGTCTCGGCCGATTACTCCCAGATCGAGCTGCGCATCCTGGCCCACGTCTCGGACGACGAGATTCTGATCAAGGCCTTCCGCGAGGGCGAGGACATTCACACCCGCACCGCCACCGAGGTCTTCGAGGTCCTGCCCAATTTCATCACCCCGGACCTGCGCCGCCAGGCCAAGGTCATCAACTTCGGGATCATCTACGGCATGAGCCCGTTCAGCCTGGGCAAGGAACTCAACATCAGCCAGAAAATGGCCAAAACCTACATTGAGCACTACTTTGCGCGCTACAGCGGGGTCAAGGCCTACATCGACCGGACGATCGCCGAGGCCGCCGCCAGCGGCAAGACCAGCACGCTGCTCGGCCGCATCCGCCTGCTGCCTGAAATTCACAGCAAGAACCAGGTGGTCCGCGGGTTTGCCGAGCGGATGGCCATCAACACGCCCATCCAGGGGACCGCCGCGGACCTCATCAAGCTGGCCATGATCCGGGTGGACGCCGCCTTGACCCGTCGCAAGCTCAAAAGCGCCATGCTGCTCTCGGTCCACGACGAAATCGTCTTCGAGGTGCCGCCCGACGAGCTGGACACGGTCACAGAAGTGGTGCAGGCGGAAATGGAAGGGGTCTGGGACCTGAGGGTGCCCCTCAAGGTCAACATCAGCCACGGTGCCAACTGGACCGAGGCGCACTGAGCGGAGCCCCTGCAACCCCTCTCAGGCGGGGATCAATCGACGCCGGGATCCTCCAAGCGCTCTGTGGGGAAAAGCGCGTGTCCTTCATCAACGGTCAGGATCACCAGACGATCTGAAAACATTTGATATACGATGCGGTAGTTCCCCCTCGATCAGCTCACCGATGTCCTCCCGCAAAAATTCGGGCACCTTGCGGCCGGCCAGCGGTGCCGTGAGGGCCTTTCCAGCACGATTCTTTCATTCAAATGATGGGGGGTGACGGGTGTTGCAAGAATACCCGCGCGGTTTCGGGT
>JBAPYE010000381.1:0-3425 GCA_049284575.1 Desulfobacterales bacterium | reverse complement strand
GGCACGCGCTCCCGCTTTTACACGGGCTACGAGGACGCCGACCTGGATCGGGCCGGATGGTATGACGAAAACGCCAAGGGCAAACTCCACCTGGTTGGTGAAAAGGAGCCCAACGCGTTCGGTCTCTACGACATGCACGGCAATGTCTGGGAGTGGGTGGAAGATGACTGGCACGACACCTACGACGGAGCGCCGCCCGATGGGCAGCCCTGGATCGACGACCCCCGCGGCACCCGCCGGGTGATGCGCGGCGGCGGCTGGTATGATGTTGCGCGCATCTGCCGGTCGGCCGCGCGCTACGGCTACGCGCCCGACGCCCGCGACGTCGACGTCGGTTTCCGTCTCGCCAGGTCCGTTGCCCTTGGCTCTTGAGCTAATGTTTCCTGGCAATAGTGGAATCCAAGACAACTCGACCGCGTCGCGCCGCCTAACTTGACCCTCTGAAAGAAGCGTTGGAAACAACATGACCAACGGTCGGGAACAGCATCTGAAAAACTTCTACGAATTGCTGGACGACCTTGAGCAATCGCTCGGCGGCGCGCGGGTGCTCTCGCACTGCGACGGCCGGATGGGATGGCCGCAACGGGGTGTTTATTTCTTCCGTGAGCCGGGTGAAAACCGCAGCGATACAGGGTCGGGACCGCGCATCGTGCGGGTCGGCACGCATGCGCTGAAGACGGGCTCTGGCACGAAACTCTGGACGCGGCTTTCCCAGCACCGGGGGCATGCGCGTTCGGGCGGCGGCAACCATCGCGGATCGATCAATGACGATTCCGGCCCTGATAGTCTTCGGGGCTTTGTCGAGCGCAACGCGATTGCGCTCCTGAGCAACTGCGGCAAAGAGCCGCTTGATTCTCCCTCAGGGAAGTGGCTGGGCCGCTTATGCAACAGGGAGCGCGTGAGGACATCAGGTCTGTGGAACCAGAACCATGTCGACGAGCAATACGATCCGGAATTCCTCGACACGCTTGCGCGCCTAATCCATGAAATGGGGAAAGCCGGATGATAGTAGTAATTCAGTGGGCTGCATGGAGGCAATGGCCATAAAGGGCACGTGGTTTGGGCCGCATTCAGCCCAGACAGTACCCGTGTGGTCACCACCTCATGGGATCAAACGGCTCGCGTTAGGGCCGTTCCGCCATCAAGACAAGCGCTGATTGATCTTTCTAAGCAGAGGCTCCAACCGTCGCCCAATGAAAGGCGATTTGGTATCAGGCCGACGAGGTCAGGTTAAAAGAATGCTTTTAGACCAGCCTGGCCGACCAAAGAAGAATGTCGGCGGTTCATCTCGAATACATTTTCGATCTGTTGAAGAAAGGATGGTAGAGCTGTGAGCCATGCCAAGATCAAAGTCTTTATTAGCCATAGCCACCGTGATTTAGAAGTTGGAAACGGCATCAAGAAGCTCCTGCTGGCAGCGTTCGAGGACTTGAAGGCCAAAGAGATCCGATTGACCAGCAGGCCTGACACAGGTCTGCTGGTGGGCGAGGTCGTCAACAAAACCCTTATCGATGACATACGGCGGGCCCCGGTCTTTATCGGTGTCCTGTCCAATAACTATCTCTCGTCAATTTACTGTGTCGCGGAATACGGGGCCAAAATCGGCTCTGGAGAAGACCCGCATATTTTCTACATCCCGGGTATGGATCCAAAAGAGTTACCCGGGGTTTTCAGGGACCGGCACAGTGTGGTCCTGACTGACAAACATGCCGTTACAGCCTTTCTGGAGGATGTAGGCGATAGGACTGGTTGGAAGTTTACTTTCTCGGCTTGTCATGATGAATTGAAGGCTCTGTGCAGCATAAATATCGAAGCCGGTGACAATTTGACCGAGCTGCGGTCGCGCTTGATCCCCGATATTCCGCCGCCATTTCTGAACGCCTACGGGCTGCAAATGGGTATCCGCACGGAGCCGCTCTATCAGAATTTTGACTGTGACAAAGAGGATAGAAATACCGAACCTGTTCAGTTCCTTTGGGCCGATTCACGACGATCCAATTGGATTAGAGCCAATCTGATCATCCGCCCGCTGGAGAACTTCCTGCGAATTGAATTCGAACACAGAGGCGGTGAGGGGTGTGATATTTCCATTCGTCCACAAAATGAGACTGCATTGCTAAACGATTACAGCCAATTGGTAATCGATGCGCGCGTTTCTGGAAATGGGGATCAATTGCTCCCCGTGATCGGGATGAGCTTGAGATTGGTAAACGGTTATATGCAACATTGGAGATTGCACCGCACCAGGGAAAACCCCAAAATTTATGCCATTGAATCTCGCGAGTTCGGCAAAGCCGTACGCATCCCACTGAACGAGTCTGAATGGGTCTTGTTTGGTGCTGATGGAACCGTTGATCGGGGTCCAACAAAGAAAAACAATAAGCCTGATCTGCGAATCATTAGCTCGATAAACCTTTCCCTGGGTGGATACAAAAAATATCAGCATAGCCCATTACCGGGCAGGGGGCAGCTGGACATCAACGAAATTCGTTTCGAGTAACGCTCGAGGCTTATTGGGGGCAACTTATGAAGCGTGGTGGAGCCCGTGGCGAAATCCAAATTGTCACCAGACAGCACTTGACCGAGACGTTGCGTGCCAACCAAAACCTGCTTGCTCGTCACGGTTCGCTCCGCCTGCGTATTCTGGACAACGGACTTTTTCCGGCGGCAGCGACCCGCGATACGAACCGCGAATACAGCAACTACCATTTGGTGTGGGTACGCGACAATGTGCACGTAGCGCATCATCTGGCAGTGGTCGGGGAGATTCAGTCAGCACTTCGCACGATGACGATATTGTCTGAATATTTCTCTCTGCATCGGCAGCGGTTCGTCGACATTGTCGAAGGTCGTAAAGATCCCTCCCAGGCCATGAACCGGCCGCATGTTCGCATCACAGGCGAAACCCTCTCCGAAGTTGCCCAGCGGTGGAACCACAAGCAGAACGACGCTTTAGGTTATTTCGTCTGGCTCTTCGTAAAGCTTGTATTGGCCGGACAATTGCGGCCAAACGACCAACAGCTATCGACCCTGGCCTTGTTTCCCGCTTACTTTGCGAAAATCGAATACTGGCACGACGAAGACAGCGGGCACTGGGAGGAATGGCCGAAGATTGAGGCTTCGAGCATTGGTGTGGTGGTGGCAGCGCTTCGTGCACTGAGGGACCTGAAAGCAGTCCCGGCTTTTCGAAATCCCCTGGCAAGGGAAGGTGTCAGCGCGGGGTTTTTAGAAGAGTTGATTCATGCCGGGGAGCAGGAGCTTGCTCAAATATTGCCTTGGGAATGTGTTCAACCGGAGCTGGACAAACAACGTGAGGTCGACTCCGCACTGCTGTTTCTCATTTACCCTGTGTGTTTGGTGAAAGAGGACATGGCGGATCGAATACTTGGTAAAGTGCGCGCTGAGCTTGAAGGCGAAATCGGAAT
>JBAPYE010000380.1:0-7175 GCA_049284575.1 Desulfobacterales bacterium | reverse complement strand
AGGCCAAGGAATTGATCTTCACCGGCAGGTTTATCAACGCGCAGGAAGCGCTTGAAATCGGGCTGGTCAACCACGTGGTGGAGAACGATTCCCTCATGGAGACGGCCATCGCGATGTGCCGCTCCATCAACGAACGGTCGCCGCTGGCATTGAAGCTGTCGCGAATTGCAATCGACCAGGGCATCAGCGCCAGTTTTGAGCAGATCTTGGAGCTGGAGGCGTCCCATTTGCTGACCTGCATCAATTCCAATGACCAGCAGGCCCTGGTGGACCGCAAACTGAAAAAAATGAAGGCGGGAAAGCGTTAAACGCTTAACCCGATGAGGTGCGAGCCATGCGCGACGGTCGAACGTACGATGAGCTGTACCGCAATTTCAGGTGGGAGATACCCGCCACCTTCAATGTTGGCGTGGACATCAGCGATAAATGGGCCGATGGCAAAAACAAATTGGCCCTCATTTACGTCGGCCCGGATGAAAAGGAGCAGCGCTTTACGTTCAAGGATCTCAAGATCCTCTCAAACCGGTTGGCCAATGCCCTCAAAGCCCACGGAACCCAACCTGGTGATCGTGTCGGCATCCTGCTGCCCCAATGTCCCGAGACCCTGATAGCTCACATTGCGGTTTACAAGCTCGGCTGTATCGCCCTGCCGCTGCTGACCCTTTTCGGTCCCATGGCCATCGAGTACCGGCTTCAGGACAGCGCCGCCACGGTTGTCATCACCAACAGCGAAAATCTGGCAAAAATAGGTGAAATCCGGGATCGTCTGCCTGAATTGAAGCTGATCCTGGTGGTGGGGCAAGGCCCCGGCGGCGATGCCCTGGATTTCTGGAAAAGCGTGGCCGCGGGCAGTGCGGATTTCAAGCCGGTGGCCACCAGACCCGATGACCCCGCCTTGATCATCTACACCTCGGGCACGACCGGCCAGCCCAAGGGGACCCTGCACGCCCATCGCCTGCTGCTGGGTATTCTGCCGGGGTTCGAGTATTACCACAACCTGTTCCCCAAAAACGGGGATTTGATGTACACGCCGCTTGACTGGGCCTACATCGGCGGGTCCTACGACGCCCTTTTTCCCACCTTGCACCACGGCGTGCCCATGCTGGCCTTCAGGCCGCCCAAGTTCGACCCGGACAAAGCCTTTTACATAATGGAAAGATATGCCGTCCGCAATCTGATGGTGGTCCCCACGGTTCTCAGGATCATGATGAACACCGTCAAAAATGTCCGGGACCGCTACAAGATCAACCTGCGATCGGTCACCGCGGGGGGCGAGACCCTGGGGGAGGAGCTGTACCAGTGGAGCCGGGAATCGCTGGGCGTGGACCTCAACGAGCAATACGGCCAAACCGAGTGTGACCTGGTGATCGGGTTCAGCTGCGAGGTGATGCCGATTGTCCGGGGCGCCATCGGAAAAGCGGTTCCCGGCCACCGGGTGGAAATCCTCAATCCGGTCGGAGAGGTCGCCGCCATCGACGAGGTAGGCGAAATCTGTGTCAAACGACCGGACCCGGTGATGTTCTTAAGGTATTGGAACAACCCGGAGGCGACCGCCGCAAAATTTGCGGGCCAGTGGTTGAAAACCGGAGACCTGGGACGCAAAGACGCGGATGGCCACTTCTGGTTTACCGGCAGAGCCGACGATCTCATCGAGAGCGGCGGATACCGCATCGGGCCGGGAGAGATCGAAGAGTGCCTGATGAAACACGAGGCCGTGGCCCTGGTCTGTGTTCTCGGGGTGCCGGACCCGGTGAGGGGCCAGATCGTCAAGGCCTTCATCGTGCCCAAGCCCGGGTTCCACCCGGACGCGGCCCTGGAGGAAAGCATCCGCACCCATGTGAAGGGCAAGCTGGAGGCCCACGCCTATCCCCGGGCGATTCAATTCCTTGACGAGATGCCCATGACCAAGACGGGAAAGATCCTTAAAAACAAACTCAAAGGGTTGTGACGCGTTATGATCCGATGAGGGTGCGCTCTCGGTTGCCTCGATATATCATTGCGGAACTTGACCACGGGGACCCTGGATTCCGAAACGCCATAAAAAAAGGGGTACAGACGTGCATCTCTGTAACCCTTTGTTTTTTTGGTAGGCACGATTGGATTTGAACCAACGACTTCTACCGTGTCAGGGTAGCGCTCTCCCACTGAGCTACGTGCCTATAGGTGGTGCAACTTCTACCATCGCGGGGTGCGGCTGTCAAGCAAAATGAAGCCGCCGCGGCCGCGTTCAATCCGCGTCGGCGTGCAGGAATTTGAGGCCGACGTAGGTGTAGTGCAGCCCGGAGGCGACGGTCAGGGCCGCAGTCACCCAGAAAAGGGTCAGGGCGAGGGGCCCGAAGCCGTTTCGGACCGGATGCAGCAGCACGACAAAAACGGTCAGCAGCTGGGAAAAGGTGGTGAGTTTACTGACCATGCTGGGTTTGATTTCCACCGCGACATCGAAAATTTTCAGGCTGACCATGCCGATCAGGATGACGACGTCGCGGCTGATGACCAGGACCGTCAGCCACTCGGGAATGACGTGCAAGATCGCGAGACAGATGAAGGCCGACAGCAGCAGCAGTTTGTCGGCGACCGGGTCCAGGTAGGCCCCCAAGACCGTCCGTTGGTTGAAATAGCGGGCGATGAAGCCGTCCAGACCGTCGCTGATCCCCGCTAACGAAAAGACCAGCAGCGCGGGGATGAACATCTCCCGCAGCAGGAAGATGACGAAGAGCGGGGTCAGCAGGATCCGGATCACCGTCAGGGTGTTCGGGATATTGATCGCCAGACGCGTCGTTTGGGGTGTTTCCTTCATGGTTTCAGAACCCTTGCCCTCCTCTGGATCCGGCCGCGGCGCCTATTGCGGAATCAGCTCGATCTGCATGCCGTAATCCGACACATCGTAAATGCGGACACCGAAAGCCTCGAAGGTGTTGAGCATCAGGGCGTCGGCCAGCCCGCGCGCGTCCCCCTGGTAGGTTACCACCAGGGTGGTGTGATCGGCGGTCATCTCCTGGGTGGAGAGCGTCTCCACACCCGCCAGGCCGCTCAGCCGCTGACGGAACTGGATGAAATTCTTGAGGTTGCGCGTACCCGCGACCACCACTTCAATGGCTGCCGGGCCATCGGCCGCTGGCAGGCGCTCCTGCTCCAGCCCCACCCCCGATAGCTGGTTTTTGAGGGCCGCCAGCGCCACCTTGACTTCCACCAGCACCCGGTAGTGACCGCCGGCCTTGGCTTCGGTGAGCACCCGGTAGCTTTGGATATAGCGGTCGGTGTTTTCAAAAACAGCGGCATTCAGCGTTTCAAATCCCGCCACCAGGCCCTCGCGCGGCAGCATCTCCGCGGCGGCGCGAGCGGCGGCGCTCGCCAGGGCCCCGGCAAGGGCCTCCTGGCGGGCGGCTTCAACCCCTGATCCGCCGATCGCGGCGGAACCAATGACGGTGTAGACCCCCTCGGGTCGGCCGGCCTCCACAGCGGCGGCTGCAACCGACACCCCCAGCACCAAGCCCCAGATCGCGCACATGCGCAGGGGCCAAAAAATCCGCAGCATATCCTCTCCTTGGGTTGTCGGCGCGTCCCGCAGCGCGGCAGTCGCCGGGTTGCCGGTTGGGCCGGGTTCCGCCGATTACGCCCGGCGCTGCAGGGCGTAATCGGCAATATAATGCAGGACCTCCCGCGACTCCCCGGCCGGAAAGATCTCCAGGGCCGCCTGGGCCCGCCGGACGTGGTCTTCGGCCAGCCGGCGGGTCTCGCGCAACCCGCCGCAGCGCTCAAGTAAGCGCAGCAGCCGCTCGAAATCCTCCGAGGAAACCTCGCCGCCGGCGATCAGGGCCGCCACCCAGGCCCGGTCGGCGGCATCGGCCCGGCCCAGGGCGTGGATGACCGGCAGGGTCAGCTTGCCCTCCTTCAGGTCCGTTCCCACCGCTTTGCCCAGTTCCCCGGCATCGGCGGTGTAGTCCAGGAGGTCATCGGCCATCTGGAAGGCCAGGCCGATGTGATGGCCGTAATCGGCCAGGGCGTTTTGGTGGGCCTCAGGCGCGCCGGCGATCATGGCCCCCACCCGGCAGGCGCCCTGGAGCAAAACGGCGGTCTTGCGCCGGATCACCTCCAGGTACTCCTCCCGGGTAAGGTCCAGCTGCCCCTTGCGCATCAGCTGGTGAATCTCGCCCTGGGACATGTTCTCGGTGATGTTGGCGATCACCCCGATAACGGCCGGCGAGCCGGTTTCGGCGGCGATGGAAAGCGAGCGGGCCAGCAGAAAATCCCCCACCAGCACGGCCGTCGGGTTGCCGTAAAGGGCGTGGGCCACCGGGCGGCCGCGGCGGACGGTGCCGCCGTCGACCAGGTCGTCGTGCAGCAGGGTGGCGGCGTGCAGGTACTCGAAAATCGTGGCGTACTTCTTGTCTTGGCTGCCCGCATAGCCGCACAGGCGCGCGGCCAAGACCATCAAGAGCGGCCGCAGACGCTTGCCGCCGGCAAAGAGGATGTGCCCGGCGACCTCCCCCACCAGGTCGAGATAGGGGGTCAGGTTCTCGACCAGGGCCGCTTCGATGGCGGCCAGGTCGTCTGCCACGCGCGCCAGGATCAGCTGTTTGAGGTCGGGCATGCGGCGTTCCCCACGAGATCGTAATCCAAGCTGTCGGTGATGGCGACCGGCACCACCTGTCCGATTTGCAGCGCGCCGGCGGCGTTGACGTAAGTGATGCCGTCCACCTCGGGGGCCTGGAAAACGGTCCGCCCGATATAAGTCCCCTCCCCGGAGGCCTCCTCGATCAGGACGTCGAGAACTCGCCCCCGATGCGCCTGCAGGCGGCGGCTGGAGATCTCGCGCTGGAGACGCATCAGCCGGTCGCGGCGCCTTCCGGCGACGGCCGGCGCCACCGGGTCGGGCAATCGGTGGGAGGGCAGGTCCTCGGCGTCCGAGTAGGTGAAGACCCCGAGATGATCGAATTCGACCGTCTCCACAAACCCCAGCAGCCGGTTGAAATCCGCTTCGCTTTCCCCGGGGAAGCCGACGATGACGGTGGTGCGCAGGGCCGCCCCGGGAACCCCGGCGCGAATGGATGCGAACAGCGCCAGCAGCTCTTTTTGCCCGTGGCCGCGCCCCATCCGCTTGAGGATGCGGTCGCTGGCATGCTGAACGGGCAGGTCGAAATAGGGGCAGATATTGGGCCGTTCGGCAACGGTGCGGATGACGGCCTGATCGATGCTCTCGGGATGGCCGTAGAGAAACCGGATCCAGACCTCATCTGAAAGGTCCGCCAGGTCGGCCAGAAGTCGGTCCAACCCGGGGGCGGCGGCCAGATCGCGGCCGTAGGCGGTGGTGTCCTGGGCCACCAGCACCAGTTCCCGGACCCCGGCGGCGATCAGCGTGCGGGCCTCGGCGAGAAGGGGCTCCAGGGGCCGGCTCTTCTGCCGGCCGCGCAGCTTGGGGATGATGCAGTAGGTGCAGTGCCGGCTGCAGCCCTCGGCAATCTTGAGGTAGGCCCAGTGGGGTGCGGCCTGGACGCGGGGCTCGGCGCCCGCCGCGGGCGGCGCCAGGTCGGGGTCGGGCAGCAGGCAGCCATGGGGGGGAAGACCCCCCCGGGCGGCTTCGACGATCCGGTCGAAGGCCCCGGTCCCCAGAAAAACGTCCACCTCCGGCAGGGCGGTCGAAATCGCCTGGCGGTAGCGTTCCGGCAGACAGCCGGTCACGATCAGGCGCCGACAGCGCCCGCGTGCCTTCAAGCGCGCCAGCTCAAGGATCGTGTCGATGGACTCGTCGGCCGCCGCGCGGATGAAGCTGCAGGTGTTGACCACGATGATCTCGGCCTCGGCCGCCTCCCGGGTGAGGTCGAAGCCGGCCTGGCGCAGTCGCCCCAGCATCACCTGGCTGTCCACCAGGTTGCGGGCGCAGCCCAGGCTTTCAAGAAAAAGTTTCATGCGGCGGTCAGGGTTCATTGGGGGTCGCGTGCCGAGGGAAACACCGGCGCCGCAGCTCTGCAGCGGCACGTGTCGGTTTCCCTATCAGCCCGGGATTCAAAAGTCAAAAGGCCGCCGGCGGTCAGCCGGTGACCTTTTCCGAAAGGTTCTGATCCGGGGCTTTCAGGCCTTCAACTTTTGTACTTCAGCAGTTATCAGCGGCACCAGCTCGAAAAGATCGCCCACAATCCCGTAATCGGCCTTGGCAAAAATGGGGGCCTCGGGGTCCTTGTTGATGGCCACGATCACCTTGGCAGAGGACATCCCGGCCAGATGCTGAATCGCACCGGAAATGCCGCAGGCCACGTACAGAGCCGGGGAGACCACCTTGCCGGTCTGGCCCACCTGGTCGGCGGCCGGCCGCCAGCCCTCGTCGACCGCCGAGCGCGACGCACCTACGGCGCCGCCCAGCACACCGGCCAGCGCCTCCAGCACGCTGAAGTCGCTGCCTCCGATGCCCCGGCCGCCGGATACGATGGCGTCCGCCTCGGTGAGTTCGACCTTGCCGGTGTCCAGGGTCTTTTCGACGAAAACCGCCCGGGTCGGACCGGGCTCGGCCGCAACCGGTTCGATCGCCCCGGCTTTTTCAGTCGGGGTGATGGGCATGGCGTTGGGACGGATCGCCACCAACTTCAAGGGCCCTTCCAGCCTGACATCGGCCAGCAGCTTGCCGCCGTACATCGGCCGGGTGACCTGCAAGGCGTCACCCGCAACCTGGATCGCCAGACAGTCCACGACCAGGGGCGCGTTCAGGCGGGCCGACAGGCGCGCCGCGAGGTCCCGCCCCTGGGTGGTGGCCCCGAAAACCACCACCGCCGGTTTTTCGGCCGCGATCACCGCCGCCAGCACGTTGCAGTAGGCATCGTTGAGATATTCGACGAGAGCCGGGTGATCGGCGACCCGGATGCGGTCGGCGCCGTAGCGGCCCAGCTCAGCGGCGGGCGCCTGAACCCCGTGTCCCAGAACCACCGCCACCAGCTCAGCGCCGAGGCGATCGGCGATCCTGCGGCCCTCGCTGAGGGCTTCGAAGGTCACCTTGCGAAAAACGCCGTCGTTTTGTTCGGCTACGGCCAACACTGCCTGTGACATATCATTCTCCTTGCACCCCGGCAGCCCCCCAAGGCTGCGGGAAATTCGATCAAAATTTTTCGGCGCCGCTCTTAGCCGGGCGGCGGGTCAGACCACCTTGGCTTCTTCGTGCAGCAGCCGGACCAGTTCGACCGCCTTGG
>JBAPYE010000379.1:0-1926 GCA_049284575.1 Desulfobacterales bacterium | reverse complement strand
TCGAAGGGCTTCTCCAGGAAGTCCAACGCACCGCCTTTTACGGCCTGAACGCTCATCGGAATGTTGGCGTGTCCCGTAATAAATACGATCGACAGGTTGGCCCCCCGGCGGCGAAGCTCCGCCTGAAGATCGATTCCACTCATCGCCGGCATGTCGACATCGAGCAGGAGGCATCCGGCAATGTCGAGAGAAATATCCTTGGCGAGAAATTCTTCGGCGCTTGAATAAATTTGGCTTTTGATGCCGTGTGACATCAAAAGCCGCTTGAGGGCGCGCTGGACGGAAGGGTCGTCATCGACGATGTAAACCTCGAACTCCAAATCACTCGGCATTGTGCAGATCTTTCATGGCCTGGTCCCGGGGCAAGCTGCCGATTGACCTTCCGCACATTCCGGCGGAACAACCGGCAGGCTGAAATAAAAGGTCGCCCCACCGTCCACATTCACCGCAGCTCGGATCGTCCCGCCATGCGCCTCGACGATCGAGCGGCTGATGGAAAGCCCCACCCCCAGGCCCTGCGGTTTCGTGGTGTAAAAAGGTTCGAAGAGCCGCCCCGTGACATTCGGGTCGATTCCCGGTCCGGTGTCCGACACGCAAAGGCTGACACTGCCATCAATTTCCCTGGCGGTCTGGACCGTTATGCGCTTCGGGCCGGATTGATTGTGACTCAACGCATCCATGGCATTGACGAGAAGGTTGAGCACCACTTGCTGGAGCTGCACCTGGTCCCCGCACACAGGCGGCATATCGGATTCGAGCTCCAGTTTTATCGCCACCCCTTTTGATGAAGCTTCCGAGATCACCACCTGTGCGGCTTCGGCTGCCACGGCATTGAGATCAAGCCGGGCATATGCTGGGGGCGCATCTTTGACCAGAGCGCGTATACGCTGGATCACCGCCTGCGCCCGTTGGTTGTCCGTCATGATGTCGTCAAGCGCCTCGTGCACTTCTGCCAGGTCGGGTCGTTCTCCCGTCAGCAGCTGCTTACTCGCCTCCGCATTGGCCATGATCGCCGCCAGCGGCTGATTGATCTCGTGGGCCAGATTCTGAGAGAGCTCTCCCACCGTATACACCCGGGACACGTGGGCCAGTTGCCGCCGAAACCTGGATGCCTCTTCTTCCGTATTCTTACGGGCCGTGATGTCCTGCACGATGCCGGTGGCCGTGCGGGGCTTTCCGGTTTTGTCGAATTCCAGTTCGAATTTCGCTCGCACCCACTTCACGGCATCGCCGAATAGGATGCGGTGTTCCAGGTCATATGGCTTTCCCTTTAGCGCCGCCTGCCAGCTGGCGTTTACTCTCTCACGATCGTCCGGATGAATGAGCCTCATAAAGGATTGGTAATTCAACCTTGAGTCGAAAGGCAGATCGAAAATTTCCTTTGCCCCGGCAGACCAGGAGACTCGATCCTCTTTGATATCGTATCGCAGGCTTCCGATGAGCCCGATCTCCTGGGCTCTTCTGAGATTGGATTCGCTGTGGGAAAGGCCTTCTTCGGCATGCTTGCGCTTTACAAGATGATGAAGAAGGCTGCCGATCAGCAGAGTCTGCAAGCAGATGAACCCAAATATTCCAATCAGCCACCATCTGTATTGTTCCCACACAGAGAACTCTTTAAAACGGACAACGGTTCCAGCCGGCAGGGCGCTTTCATCTATGCCCCAGCGTTTCATCTCCCGCCAATCGGCCATTAAGGAATTGCGCAAATACTCTGGCGCTACCATAGATGTCGTCAGGCCTCCCAGGATTTGCAGAGCGATTTCCGCACAGCGAGTGCCGTGCAACTCGGCACTGGCCATTTTGCCGCTGACGACCCCATGACCGAGGTATGTATCGGCAATGCCAAACAACGGTGCGTTGGCCTCCTTGGATAGACTCGACAATACCTCCCTTGGGACAAAACTCCTTTCCTCTGCATCTCGGAAG
>JBAPYE010000378.1:0-1501 GCA_049284575.1 Desulfobacterales bacterium | reverse complement strand
GCTCAGGCCCCCGCCGCCCTGCAGGATGGCGGGGCGGTCCCCATGCTGCGCGAAGAGCGCCGCCAGGTCCAGACCATCCGCTGTCCAGGCGGCAGGCCTCACGGCGCCACCGGGCGCACGACGGCGGTGTTTAGGCACAGACTGCCGCTCTCGGCCCAGGCCGGCAAGCGCAGGCGCCCGCCGCTGACCGTCGGGGATTCGGTGACCACGTCCGCGTCAAAATAGCCGAGGGTGTCCAGACCATGGGCGGTCTGGGCTGTGGCGGGCGAAATCGCGGCCAGAAGGCCCAGCAGAGTCAGCGTGATGCCGGTGTTCCAGGCCGAGCTCAAAACGATCCGGGGGCCGTCGGGCGCGGCGGCGGCGAGCAGTCGGCAGAGGGGATGCAGGCCGTGGAAGAGCGTCGGCTTGAGCACCACCGCGCCGCAAGCGGCCGGGAGGCATTTGAGGTCGGGGCGCGCGGGGTCCAGATACTTCCCGGCCAGCTGGTCCGCGGCCAGCGTCCAGGGCACATCCGCGACGGCGCTCAGGGTGTCGCCGCGCAACGGTTCTTCCACGTATTCCACCGGCAGGGCATGCAGTCGGCGATGGTAGCGGCGCAAGTCGTCGGCCGAAAGACGCCGGTTGCCGTCCAGGCGCAGGCTGACATCCGTGTCCAGAAGGGCGTATAGATCCAGGATCCGCCGGATTTCGACTTCCGGCGGCAACTGCCCGATCTTGATCTTGACCGTCGTGACGCCCGATCTCCGGAGCCGCGCGGCTTGCAGGGCCGTGTCTTCCTCCGGCAAAAACAGGCCGTTTACTCGCACCCCGGCAGCTGCCGCCGCGCTGCCAAACAGCCGCCGGCGGAGCGGGGAGCGGCCCGCGGCCAGAAAGAAAAGGGCGCTTTCGACGGCAAAAAGGGCATCGGCGTCGATTATTGCCGGCGGCGCAAAGAGCCCCATCAAGGGCGCCTGCAGATCGAAGTTCGCCGGGTCGAGGGCGGCACCGGTGAGCCGTGCGGCCCATCTGCGCAGGTCCGTCAGACAACGGTTCGCTTGGCCCCCGCCCCAGCCGGGAAGCGGCGCGGCTTCCCCGGCCGCGACATTGCCGGTCTCGTCGCGCAGCACCAGCAGGTGCCCCGCCCTGTGGGTTATCCGCCCGCCGCCGACGGGCAGCGGGCTGCGGCAGGGCAATTCAAAGGCAACGATCGTTGCCGCCACAATTCGCATGCAGGCCCTATAAAGGATTTAACCTCCAATCCCCGTGAGCATGGCGTTTTTCGAAGATCACCGCCGGTTTTAGATCCCTTGATGCAACTGGCGTTTTGTGCCCCGTTGTCCCGGGCCGAGCATCGCAGCAGCCGGCGAAAAAGGCCCTGTGGCTGTCTGAGCGCAAGCGAGTTCCACAGGGCCCGCCAGTGTTGGCTTCCACATTAATCCGTTCAATTTTTCCTGATTAATTCGGCAGATTGCTGACAATTTCAGATTCAATCGGCGAGCCGCTGAAGTGGCCCGCCGTGAGG
>JBAPYE010000377.1:0-3702 GCA_049284575.1 Desulfobacterales bacterium | reverse complement strand
GGCCATACCTTGAAAAAAATAAACCGTCATCAGGACGATCAGCCCGTTTATTCCCAGCACTTTGATCGTTTTTTCGGGTATAAGCAGCAAGGCGCCGCTGGCGATTGCCACCCAGACCAGCACTTCCGGCGCCTGCCACTGGTTCAAAGGCCCGAAATCGGGGTAGGGCAGCTGCCTGGCACGGAAAAGCGGACGTGCGAGCATCAGACAGGCCCAGGTGATCAGCAGACACGCGGACACGCTCAACCCCGGCAGGATCCTGACCATAACATACCCGATGGTTTCCAGGGAACCGGCAATGAGCTGAATGTTCTCTTCGGCCACCCCCATATCACGGTACAGGGTGAGGGTCATCTCCAGGTTTCGGCCGACGGAATCCGACACCATCGCGCCGAGCCCCTTGCCCATCGAACTGCTGTAGAACAGAAGACCGGCCAGGCCCGCTAGCAGGACGCCGGCGGTGGTCAAGGCCACCGTGTGTTCGATGGGAAGCCGCCATTCGCTGAATTCCCCCAGCAGAAAGCCGAGCAGGAGCAGTTCGAGGTAGAAAAACAGATCGAACGACACCTCGCCGATAATCGCGGCCATCGCCAACAGGCTGAAGACGGCCGTCATCAGGCCGGCTTGGCGGCCCAGTTTGACACGGCCGTAAAAAATCGGCAGGGGGATGAACAGGGAAAAGAAGAAACCGAACAACGGCAGGTTCAGGGCCAGTGCGAAGAGCGAAACCGTCGCGGCTATTATGATGGCGATGTCTGTCAGCCACTTTCCCTGTGGCGATGGCGGCATTGCCGGCTTTTCCATTGGGGCCACCCTCAGGCGCCTGCCGCGGTCAATCGATGGTACCGACGTACGGCATCAGGGCGATCGTGCGGGCCCGCTTGATGGCCACGGTCAGCGACCGCTGGTGCTTGGCGCAGCACCCGGAAATCCGGCGCGGTATGATCTTGCCGCGTTCGGTGGTGAAGTATTTCAGGGTTTTGACGTCCTTGTAATCGATGGCAAGGCCGCTGTCGGCACAGAAACGGCAGACTTTGCGGCGGTGAAACACTCTTTTTTTGCGTCCACTCGGTTTTCGCGTCGGGTATGCCATTTTTACGCCTCCTCCTGGCTGTCGCGGGTCGATTGGGGTTCGGTTTCGGCCGGGGTTGCCGCAGCCTCAGCCGCTGACGGCTCGGACGCGGTTTGCGCCTCCTGCTCGGCCTTGGCGGCCATTTCGGCCTTGATGGCCTCCAGGTCGGCATCTTCCTCGAGCAGGATGGTCATGTACTTCAAGACCCGGTCGTCGATGCGAAAAGCGCGTTCCATCTCGTCGACCAGGTCGCCGGCCCCGCAATAGTCCAACCGAATGTATAACCCGCGCACTTTTTTCTTGATTTCGTAGGCCAGTTTGCGGCTGCCCCACTCTTCGAACTCGACCAGAAAGCCCTTGTACTGGGTGATCAGATCCGTGACCCTGTCCAAAACCAACTTGCGCTGATCTTCGACCAGGTCCGGATCCAGGATAAAAATGGTTTCGTACCTTCGCATAAAACCTCCTTGTGGATAAAAGCCCTGGAACCATGCCCAGAGCAAGGATTGGGGAAACTGCCTCAATAAAAATGCTTTAAATATCACCAGGACAAAAAAGCTGTCAAGCAATATTCTAAAAACCCGTGGTGCCCGAAACCCGAAGCGCCCCGGGGCCCTAAGCCCAGGGGAACTGGACCACGGCAGGCCGCAAGCGCGCGCGATTCCCTTTGACAACGCCGCTAAAATTCCTTAGATGAGCATATTCCAAAAACCCAAATACTGGAGGGAGGAGAAGATGGCCAATTTTTTGTTTGTATTGAGCAAAGATGACAACGAGGCCGCCACCCGCTGTTTTCAGTTTGCCAAGCTGGCGCATGCCAAAGGGCATCACGTCGACCTCTTTTTTATCGACAGCGGCGTCATGTGGGCCACCCGGGGTCGCGACCTGGGCATTAGGACCATCACCGGCGACTGCCCCAACGACTACCTGCCGTACCTGGTGGAAAACGAGGTGACCGTCGGGGTCTGCACCCCCTGCGCCAAAAACCGCGGGCTGGATGAAGCCCTGTTTTTCAGCAATATGCAACTCGACGGCGGCCCCCATCTGATCGACATGGCCGCCGAGGCCAAGGTCTTCAATTTCTGACGGCGCCCGCCATCAGGGTTGGTCAAAGCCGCACCAGCGGGTGACCGCCGCCACCGGCGCGCGTGCGCTGGCCAGACGGTTGGCCGGAAAATCCCAGTCCGGGTAGCCGACGGCAACGGAGGTCACGATGCGCTTGTGGGCCGGGATGCCGGCCGCCGCCCGCACGATCTCGGGGTAGGCGATGCCCTGGTCCTCGATGCAGGTGCCCAGCTCGAAGGCCAGGGCCGCCAGACACAGGCTCTGAACAACGGCGCCGATATCGATCAAAGGGCCGTCGGGGGTCAGCTGTCCGTCGGTGCAGACGATGATGGCGGTGGGGGCGTCGAAAAAACGAAAGCCCCGGGCCAGCCATTGGGAGCGCTTTTCGGTGTCCCCGCGCTGGATTTCCATCAGGTCAAAGATCTGGCGGGCCAAGGCCACCTGGCGCTCCCGAAAGACACTCTCCCGCGGCCAGCCGGTGACCGCATGTTCGGGCCGGGGCGCCTCGCCGGCCGCCAGGCGGGCGAGGTTTTCGCTTTTGATCCGCGCCAGGGGCTCGCCGCCGACCACGAAAAACTCCCAGGGCTGGGTGTTCATGGAGGAGGGCGCGCGGATGGCGGCCTCCAGCAGCGCCCGCAGGACGCTTTGCGGGACAGGGTCGGGCCGGAAGGCGCGAATGCTCTTGCGGGCGGTGATGGCATCCAAAAGATCCATGGGGTTCCTCCGTGCTGTGGGCGCATCGTGAATGTTTTGCCGGGGACCGCTGCCCGCGGCGCCCTGCGGGTCGTTGCGCGTTTCAATCCCGCCGGCGTCTCTTCCAAAAAATCAACGGCCTACTTCAGGCCGAATTCGGCGTGGGCGGTGACCTTTTCCTTCTCCTTTAGGGGCGCGCCAGCGCCTGGAGAAGCTGCTGGGCGGTGTAGAAATCACTGCGCAGGACCTCCCGGCCGTCCGCGCCGGTAACGATCAAGAGCGGGATGGTGAGGGCCCCGCTGGCCTTCAGCAGGGCCTTGCCGGCCGGGTTGGTGCCGGTGAGATCCACCTTGATCGGGACGACATCCCCGGCCGCAAGGCGCCTGGTCACATCCGCCCGGTTCAGGACCCCCTGCTCCAGGGCCTTGCAGTTGAGACACCACTCGGCGGTAAACACCATCACCACGGTTTGACCGTTTTGACGGGCCGCTGAAAAGGCCTCGGGGCTGTAGGCCACCCAGTCGATGGCAGCGCCGCGGGTCAGTTGAAACCCGCCCCAAACCGCCAGCAGGACCACCAGCACGCCCAGGGTGCCGAAGAAGGCCCGGGCGCGGACCTTCCGGGTGATGCGCAGCGTGCGTACCAGCAGCCAGAGCCCGGCTGCGCCCGTAAATCCCATCACCGCCCACCAGTAGCCCCGGCCGGGGGAAGCCGGCGGGCTTGCCAGCAGGGCCGAGAGGCCCGATCCGACGAAATAGGCCGCGGCCGCCAGCATCAACAGCGCCATGACCTCCTTGATCAGTTCGCTGGCTGGCCCGGCGCGGGGCATGCGGCGCACCAGGCCCGGGGCTGCCGCCAGCACCAGGTAGGGC
>JBAPYE010000376.1:0-2302 GCA_049284575.1 Desulfobacterales bacterium | reverse complement strand
TGGCGGGGTCCAGGTCCAGAACGTGAAGGGCCGCCGGGTGCAGGCGGCGCCGCAGGACCTCGGCCCCGGCCCCCCGGCCGCAGCCGATTTCAAGCACGGTGGCGCCGGCGGGGACCGGCAGGCACCGCTGGAACCACAGGATTTCCCAGCGTTGCATCAGCAGGCGCAGGGGGCTGTTGACCACCCAGCGCTCCATGCGGTTGAGCTTCACGCCAGCCCCCCGGCCTTGCGCGCCACGTGCACCACCGAGATGCCGTTGGTCTGGCGGCGATAGCCGACGCGCGCAAACCCGATGCCCCGCAGCATCTCGCTGAGTTCATCCGGCAGGGGGAAGGTGCGGATCGATTCGGGCAGGTGGGTGTAGGCCTGGCGCGAGCCTGCGAGGATCTCGCCCAGTTCCGGCATGATGTGGAAAGAGTAAAAATCGTACAACCAGCGGAAGGCCGGGTTGGTGGGCTTGGAAAACTCCAGGCACATCATGACCCCGCCGGGCGCCAAGACCCGGAACATTTCGCGAAACCCCTGCTCCGGGTGGGTGACGTTGCGGATGCCGTAGCCCACCATGGCGGCGTTGAAGCTGCCGTCGGCAAAGGGGATCTGTTCGGCGTTGCCCTGGCTGTGGCAGATCCGGCGGCCGTTGGCCGCTGCGGCCACCTTGCCGCGGCCGGCGGCCATCATTTCCCAGTTGATGTCGCAGATCACCACCCGGCCGGAGGGGCCCACGCGCCTGGCGGCCAGGATGGCCAGGTCCCCGGTGCCGCCGCAGAGGTCCAGCACCCGACCGCCGGGCTCGAGGCCCATCATCCGGACCGACTGGCGCTTCCAGGCGTAGTGAATCCCGAAACTGAGCAGGGTGTTCATGAAATCGTAGTGGCGGGCCACCGAGTTGAAATGCCGTCGCACCCGGTTTTCCTTTTCCGCTTCCGGCACCGTCTCGTAGCCGAAAAACGCTTTTGGAGGCGCCGTTTCTTTTTCGGCGAGTTTCGCCCGCCGCTTGCGGCGGTCAACCCATGCGCTGGTTTTCAGGGGCATCGAGACGTCCTCTATGGTTGGCGGGTGTGCGAATGATCCGGCCCGCTGCGACGTTTTGCGCGGGTCGGGCAATCCATAGCAGACAGGGTCCGAAATTTCCAGCGCAATAACCTCCTTGGCGACCACGGCCGGGCGACGGCCGATACCCGCTTGCCCCTCGGAAAGGATTGCTGACACCCATGGATACCGACTGGGACGACCTCAAAGAATCCAACGAATTTTTGAAGCTGCTGCTGGAAAACATCAATTCGGCGGTCCTGATCGCAGATGAGCATCTGCAGATCCACCAGTTCAACCGCGTCTTCCTGCAGCTTTTCGACCAGGCCGGCAACCGGACGGCCGAGAAGTCTTTCGGGCGGATTTCGGGGTGCGTGCACGCCGTCCGGGAGAACAAGCCCTGCGGCGAGACCTCCCAGTGCCGCTTCTGCCTGCTGCGGCGCTCGCTGGTCAAGACCTTTCTGGAAAAAACGCCCTGCGACAAACTCTGGCTGGAGCGGGTCTTTTACATCAACGGCCGCCCGGTGGAGAAATTCCTGGAATTCAGCACGCGTCACATCACCTTCCACGGACGCAAGATGATCCTGGTGATCATCTACGACGTCACCGACATCGAAAAACAGAAAATCGAGCTGGAGAAAAAGCAGCATCAGTTGGATCTGGACCTCCAGGCGGCGGCCGGCATCCAGCAAAGCCTGCTGCCGAAATGCTGCCTGACGCGCGCCAACCTCCGTCTGGCCTGGAAGTTCGAACCCAGCGGGCAGGTCGGGGGCGATATCTTCAACCTCTGCGAACCCGGCCCGGGCCGGCTTGGCGTCTACATGCTGGACGTCTGCGGCCACGGGGTTTCGGCCGCGATGATTTCGGTCACGGTCTCCCAGTTTCTCCAGAGCCTGAGTGCGCCCGATGGTGGCGCGGGCGCATTTCCGGAGCCCGCGGCGGTGCTCACGCGCCTCAATCGTGAATTCCCTTTCGAGCGCTTCGACAGCTACTTCACCATCATTTTTGTGGACATCGATCTGCAAAGCGGTGACATGCGCTACAGCTGCGCCGGCCACCCGCCGCCGATTTTATTGCCGCGCCAGGGCGACCTGGAGGTCCTGGGACGGCATGGACCGGTGATCGGCCTGGACGAGAGCGCCGCGTTTCACCAGCATCCCCGCCGCCTCCGCCCCGGCGACCGCCTGGTGCTCTATACTGACGGGCTGGTGGATGTCGCCACCGGCGCCGGCGAGCTTTTCGGGCGCCAGCGGCTGCACGCGGCGCTGCAGGC
>JBAPYE010000375.1:0-2548 GCA_049284575.1 Desulfobacterales bacterium | reverse complement strand
TGGAAGAAAATCCGCAAGCCGGGCTGTTTGCGGCCATGGCGCGGCCCGATTTTTATCCCCACCCGGTGGAATCCGTGGAAAAACGCGAGACCCACATCTCCTGCGTTTTTCTCACCGGCAGCCGGGTCTACAAGGTCAAGAAGGCCGTTGATCTCGGGTTTCTGGACTTTACCGCTTTGGAGCGTCGCCGGCATTTCTGCGGGCAGGAACTGCATCTCAACCGCCGCCTCAGCCAGGGGGTCTATCTGGACGTGGTCGCCATCCGCCGCCTGGGCAGCCGGTTTTCCCTGGTAGAGGCGGGGAAGGTGGTCGAGTATGCCGTCTGCATGCGCCAACTCCCCGATACCGCGACTCTGGGCCAACGTCTGCACGCCCGAACGCTGGAATCCGGGTTCTGCGAGCGCCTGGCGGGGCGTTTGGTGGAATTTTACCGCGAAGCGCCGACCGGCGCCGGCATTGACCGTTTTGGGAGTCGGGCGATGGTGGGCGCCAACTGCGAGGAAAATTTCGCTCAGATCCAGCCCTGTGTGCCCGAGGTGCTCGATTTGCGCCAGTTTCAGATTGTGCGCTCGGCCACCCGCGCCTTTCTCAGCCGCCGCCGGGCGCTTTTCCAGCGGCGGGTGCAAACCGGTCGGATTCGGGACGGCCACGGGGATCTGCGCACGGACCACGTCTACCTGGTCGACGGGGAGATCCAGGTGCTGGACTGCATCGAATTCAACGACCGATTCCGCTACGGGGACCCGGCCGCCGATCTGGCCTTTCTGGCCATGGACCTCGATGCCCAGGGGTTTTCGTCCTGGTCCCGGGACCTGGTGGCCGCCTTCGTGCGCACCAGCGGAGATGCCGACACCTTTATCCTGCTGGATTTCTACAAGTGCTACCGGGCCTGCGTGCGCTGCAAGGTGGCCTGCCTGCGCCTGGGGCAGGACGGCCTGTCGGCGACCGCCCGGCGCGCGCTGGCCGGCGAGGCCGGGGACTATCTGGCGCTGGCCTACCGCTATGCCGTGCAGTTCACCCGGCCGACCCTCTGGGTGGTCTGCGGAATGCCCGCGGCGGGCAAAAGCACGGTGGCCCGCGCGCTGGGGCGTCGCCTGGACGTGGCGGTGCTGCGCTCGGACGTGGTGCGCAAAACTCTCTTCGACCGCCGGCCGCAAGCCCCGGCCGTGGCCGCTTTCGGTCAGGGGATCTACACCCCCGGGGCCGGCGCCCTGACCTATGGGCGGCTTCTGCTGGAGGCCCAGGAGCGACTGGGAAAGGGGCATTCGGTGATCTTGGACGCCACCTTTTCGGTTTCGCGCCAGCGTGCCGAAGCCCTGCGGCTGGCACGGGACAGCGACGTCAACATCCTGTTCGTGGAGTGTTTTGCCGATGACCCGGTCCTGCGCCGGCGGCTGGCCGCGCGGGGCGGGCGGCCGTCGGTTTCCGATGCGCGCCTGGAGCACTTCGCCGACCTCAAGGCGCGCTACACCCCCCTCGACGAGATACCCGCGGAGCTCCTGATTCGCCTGAACACCGGCCAGCCGCTGGCGGCCTGTCTCGACCGGCTGCTCGCCCAGGACCAGCGCCTGCTGGCGCGGGAAACCGCCGCGGTCCTGACCGGCTAATCCCGGGCTGCCGCGGGTTCGAAGTTTTGCGAAGGCGGGTTCGAAGATTTTCGACACCGCACGTCGCCGGCCCGACATAACCTTTAAAACCAGGAGGAGGATGCCATGGTGGAATTCAAACACATTTTGTTTCCCTGCGATTTGACCGAGAACTCCAGCAAGATCTTGCCCTTCGTCATGTCGATGGCGGAGAAATACGACAGCGCGATCTATCTGCTGCACGTGGTGGAAAACCTGAGCCGCTGGGGGAAAATTTACGTGCCGCACCCGTCCCTCAATAAGCTCCAGGAGGAGGCCACGGCCGCGGCGGAAAAGGCGCTGGAGCGGATCTGTGAGGAAAATCTGCAAAGCTGCCCCAATTTTCGGCGGCGCATCGTCACCGGCGATCCGGCCAACCAGATCATCAAGGTCATCGAAGCCGACAATATCGATCTGGTCATCATGGCGACCCACGGTCGCAAGGGCCTGGAACACACGATTTTCGGCAGCGTCGCCCAGAACGTCGCCCGGCGCTCACCGGTGCCGGTACTGACCATCAACCCTTACAAGCTCAAGTAGCGTCGCGCCTACCCCACAACGACCCACCCCCGGGGTACTCTGTGCCCAGTGCTGCGGCGGTCTTGAACCACAGGCTGCGGCGTCCCCACCGGACCTCTGAGGAACTTGCCCCGGGCAATCGGGCGGGTTCCTTTTTTTTGGCTCCGGAAGGCGGCCTGCCCCCCCCTTTTTTTTGGCCGGCGCGTCCCGTCGCGTTTTGCATCCGCTGCCCGTCAAGGCGCCTGAATGCGCCGTGCAACCCGGCCCAGTCGGCGGTCCGCAGCCGCTGAGCGGGTTGAAATTTTGCCAGACCGTCTTCTCAATTTTGCGAAACCAGCCTCTTCTTGGGTGTCAGCACTTGCTGGACGGACTGCTAACCAACTGATTATAAATGATGATTGCCA
>JBAPYE010000374.1:0-2079 GCA_049284575.1 Desulfobacterales bacterium | reverse complement strand
CCTGGGGGACGGGCAAACCGCCGAGGCGGTGACCTCGATGGCATATGACGTTCTTGGCAACATGATTTCGCTGACCGATCCCGAGGGCAACACCTCTCGTTTTACCCATGACCCCATGGGCAATGTGCTCAGCCGGGAAGATTCGCGGGGCAAGGTGTGGCGCCATGACTACAACGCCGCAGGACTGGTGACCACGATCATCGATCCCTTGAATCAGGAGACCCGTTTCGAATACGACCCAGCGGGCAACCGGGTGAAGGTGATCGACCCCGCGGGCATCGAAAATGCCTTTGACTACGATGCCCGCGGCAACTTGATCGCCGCCGCCAACGGGGCGGGGGAGGTGGTACGCTTCGAGTATAACGCGCTCAACCAACTGACCCGACAGGTCGACCCTGAGGGCAAGGCGCTGGTTTTCACCTATGATCCGGACGGGCGTCTCACCCAATCCATCGACGGCAACGGCAACGTGATCGCCATGGATTACGAGGCCCTCTATGCATCTTGCGCCGGCTGCTCCGGGGGCGGTCAAGAGGTTAGACCGTCCAAGACGATCTTCCCGACCTTTACCCGGGAATACCGCTATGACACGCGTGGCCGTAAAACCCTTGAAATGGACCTATTGGGGCCGGATCAGGAACATGTGGCCCGGTTTGTCTACGATACGGCCGGCCGCCTGGTGGAGCGGACCGACAAAGAGAACAACATCACCCGCTATGTTTACGATGAACTGGGTCGCCTGGTTCTGGAAGTCGACCCACTGAGTCATGAAACCCAATACAGCTACGATGCGCGCGACAATCTGGTCGCACTCCTCGATCCCAACGGCGGCAGCACCCGCTTCGTGTACGACCGCAACGATCGGCTGGTTAGGGAAATCCGACCCGAAGGTCAGGAGACCCGCTACGGGTACGACCCGGCCGGCAACCTGATCGAAAAGATTGACGCCAAAGATCAAAAAACGGTTTATTCCTATGACGATGCCGGGCGCTTGGTGGAAACTCGGCACCATACGGCGGCCGATTGGAACACGGCGGTCAAGACCGTGCAGTATACCTATGACGGGGCCGGCAATCTCATCGGCTACCATGACGGTCTCACCGCCGGGTTTTACACATTTGATGAGGCCCACCGCAAAATCGCCGAAACCGTCGATTATGGACCGTTTTCGCTCTCCTACGGGTACGATTACTACGCCAACGGAATGAAGAAAGCCTTCACCGCACCGGACGGCACGACCTACCATTACACCTATGACGCCAACAACCAATTGACCGGGGTGGCGCTTCCCGGTGCGGGTTTTATCACGGTCAATGCCCACCGCTGGAACCGGCCGGAGCAGATCACCCTGCCGGGCGGCGGCAGCCGACGCTATGATTACGATCCGCTCATGCGCATCAAATCCATAGCCGTTGAGGATCCCGGCCAAAAGGGGCTGATGGATTATCGATACGCCTACGAAAGAATGGACAACATCACCCTCAAGGACACGGAGCATGGAAATTACAGCTACCGCTATGATCCCCTGTACCGGCTTGTTGCGGCGGATAATCCGGAGCAGGGCGAAGCCTTCACCTACGACCCCCTGGGAAACCGCCTGGCCGCCGAAGGGGTCGCCGGCACCTGGCACTACAACCGAAACAACGAGCTTCTCGGATACGGCGATCTGACCTTTGCCTATGACGCCAATGGCAACATGATTCGCAAAACTGCCAACGATCGGGTGCTCACTTACATTTACAGCACCGAAGACCGGCTGGTGCGGGTCGAGGAGTCGGGCGGGAAGCTCATCGCCGAATACGGCTATGATCCCTTCGGCCGCCGCCTCTGGAAAGACGTTGACGGGACCCGGACATACTTTCTATATTCAGATGAGGGTGTGATCGGGGAGTATGCGGCTTCCGGTGCGGAACTCAAAGCCTACGGCTGGAAACCCGGATCCATCTGGGGAACCGACCCCCTGTTTATGAAGATCGGGAACAGCTATTATTTTTACCATAACGACCATTTGGGCACACCACAGAAGATGACAGCGGTAAATGGGGGTGTGGTGTGGGCGGCAAGCTATACATCCTTTCT
>JBAPYE010000373.1:0-2123 GCA_049284575.1 Desulfobacterales bacterium | reverse complement strand
TTGGGGTTTTTGATGCCGCGCTTCCGACCGCAGGCGGTACAACTGCTGAAGGTTCGCGGTTGGCCGGCCCTCCGGGTGGCGCCGTGATGCCTGCTGCGCCTGAATCTTTTCAGGATGGCTGTTTTGGCTCGGCGCACCGGCAGGCAGCCGCGGTTTTTCGATTCGGCGCTTCCCCTGTTGCAGCAACGTCTGGTCGACCTGTTGCAGTGCAGCGGACAGCGGTTTTCGGCCGGATACCACCTCCTGCATGGTCTGAAGGAGGTAGGCGACGAAGCTCAGCCCCGGCATGCCGGGAAAGACGGCGTCGTATAGCGCGACCTTTGCCGTGGCCCGCGGCGTCAGTGCAAGCGTCTGACCGTCGTTGAGCGCGACCAGACCGTCGGCTATCAGTTGATCCAGAGCGCCCGAAGCGGTGCTCCCGTTTTGAGGGTCGATATCGGTCAGATCCGCCAAAAGGGTTTTTCGGTCGTAGCGGCTGGCAGCGGGGGCCCCCCCGGAGCCGATCTCGTTTTCTCTTTCGTTTAACAGGTAAAAAACGGCCAGGGCTTCGATACACTCTAACGCAGGGTCGCCACCTTTCTCCTCAGCGTTTAGGCGGGTCAGGTGCCGCAGGAGAAGATGATTGAAGGCCGGTTGGATCTTTTGAAGCGCGAGGACATCGTTTCCCACAAGATCACCCCTTATTCCGGTTTATCCCGGCCGGCGGGAAATCAGGATCCGCTGCCGCTTTTGGTGCGCGCGTTTCGTAGGGGTGAAGGTCGAGAATGTTTTGATCGCGGTCGTCTTCCTCCTCCGGATCCGTCGTGTCCACCACCCCGGCTCCCCGGGTATCCAGCTTCAGATAGTTTCCCTGACGATCGAACAGCACCGAGAGGTTGACCTTGACTTCGAAATCCAGCTTGTAGGCGATCTTGTTCTCAAAAACCACCAGGTCGCCGCTTTTATAGTCCACATCGTCCCGAAGCGACAGGTGGTGCTTGTCTTCGACGATCTTTTCAATAACGCCCCAGTCCAGGTCACCCGTAATGGCGTCGATGAGTTCTCTTTCGCCGGATTGAATGATTTCGGAATTGGTGATTTTCATTTTCAGCCCCCCTGTGGCCATCAGTCGCAAAAGGCAAAAGACGGCGCGAACGCCATCAACCCGCGTGAGAGTATCTTCGTCCATCCCACCTCGATACTTGAAGGCCGGCCGTTTGCCTTAAAGACGGCGGGTACTTTGGCCGAATCAAGAGGGACGCAACCGCTCGGCTGCGGGGCACCTCTCGACCACGCCGCTATTGTTCGGATAGCGGCATGGGCTTCAAGTTCATGGGGATCGCCACTTGTCCGCCGCACTGACCCTCGAGGGCATCGATCAGGCCATTTCAGACCTGGGCTACAAGCGCACCGGCTCTCCCAAGGCGCGCCTGGTCCGCGCCGTGCGCGCGTCCTACCGCGATCCGGCAGCCATCGCGACACTCCAGAAGATCCCGCCGAATGTGTTAATCTGCAGCATATGGGGAAACGGCCTTTCCGCAGCCGAATGGCGAAGCCGCCGCAAAAACCTGGCATCGGTACGCTCATCGGTCAATACCGATCTTAAGAAGCTCTTCCACCGCGGCCGGAACCCCGAGGGCGTCATCATTGGTGCGAACTTCGTCTTTGCCATGTCAGACGATGCCAAGGATCGCATCCTGTCCAGCCTGAGTTACGCCCTTCAGCCCGACCCGGGCCTTTCGCTGACCCAGATAGCCGACATGCTGGCGGTTGCCGGGCAATACCTGGAAAAAATGGGCGCCCCTGACCTGGCGCACCTCAAGGCGATGATCAACAGCCTCGGCGATTTGATTGATGCGGAAGGCTTTTTGCCGCCTGCTGCAGGCGCTTCATTCACCGACAGCGAGGAGGTCGTGGAGACCGATCCACGCGACGAGATAGTCGAGATTGTTGAGACTGATGCGCTCGACGAAATCGTTGAAACTGCGGGCGAAGAGGATATTCCGGCATCTGCGACCGCTTCGGCTGAGCCACCCGGCCCGGATAGCTTTAAGGATCCAGCCGCGGTGGTGGACATCGGCCTCCCGCTGGATCCCCTGGAAGAGATGATGGACGACCTGCCGATGGATTCCGATGATCTGCGC
>JBAPYE010000372.1:0-4666 GCA_049284575.1 Desulfobacterales bacterium | reverse complement strand
GGCGTACTATAAGTACGCCTCACTCCTCGAGATTTATGCGCCTTGAACTTGGCTTTTTTACTAAACTGTCTGATTTTTTACTTTTTACCGCTTCGTCAAGCATTACCCGTCGGACATCCTCACCCTTGGCGATCCCTTCAATGACTCTCGCCGTTAATTCATGGGCCGGTTTGTCAAGCCCCCGGGGGCGGATGAAGTTTTTCACGAATCGCCTTCTTTGGGGGGCTTTGATGTCTTCCCCTTTCAAAATATTGGCGACGACCTCGACCGCTTCCGAAAAACCATGGGCCACGTGGAGGAAATCGCCGTCGAGCAGGTGCTGAAAATGGGCGAGCCCTTTCTGCTTGCTGGCATAGCGTTCGGTCATGATGGTGATGCAGGGGCGGTCAACAATCGCCGCTTCCAGAAAAGCGCTGGTATTCAACCCGACGGCCGCCACAGCATGATAAATGGTTTCGTAATAGCTCTGTTTGGCCTCCGGAACATCCACAAACTCGCCCTTTTTGGGCCAGATGGTGATATTTTCAGCCGCCACCTCATCCCAAATGCCGGCATTCAGCGGGTGCGGTCGCACCAGGAGGCGAACCGGTCGCGTTTCGGCGTGCTCTCTCAGAATCCTGGCAAATTCCAGGACAAAGGGCACCTCGTCCCGACCGATGAAAGGCGATGAACACAGGTAGAGCAAAATCGGCCGGTCGTGTTCGACGCCGATCTGGCGGCAAAAGGAGGCCCGATCCATGCCGGGGCGCATCTCGAACCAGAAATCAAAGGGCAGTGCGCCGGTGCTGACAATGGTTTTGCGGGGAACGGCGTGCAGCCTGACGGCCTCCTCGGCCAAGGCTTCGTTCCACACCAGGGTCACGTCCGGTATGATGTGAAAGGTGCCCTTGGTGGTCAGGTTGTCCCAGCTCAGTACTGGAACGAGAGTGGGGATTTTCAGAGATTTGGCCGCTTTGACGTATTCGAGTTCCTCTGAGAGGGAGAATATGAAAGGCGAGGCGACGACGATATCCGGGGCCTGCCTTTGCAGCCAGTCGCAAATGGCGCGGTCCGGGGGAATGAAACGCTCCACTCGTTTAAGCGTTCTTTGAAGCCAATCCCTACCCAAAAACCTCCGGCCCCTCGCATTTTTCATCAGCCTGCGGGTCACATTCCAGGCCGGGCGGATGACGGTGAAACCATAACGCTTTGCCAATTGGGGGTTCGGATGCCGGCGGTTGAGATAGCCGATGCAGTTGATCAGCTCTCTCACGTTGGCGAGCCGTGCAAAAGACTTGCGGGTCAGAAGCCTGCCCACCTTGAGCCCGGCCACCTCTTGGGCACAAACTTTCAGGCCGCGGTCGATTCCCGCAAGCTCCTTTTTGCTGCCATATAGCACGGTCACCTCATGGCCGGCGGTACAAAGATTACGAATAACGGCATCAAAAGAACGGAATGCACCGGCATGGTGCAAAACAAACAATATTTTCATATGATCCGCGGCCTTTCTTGGGGCAAGTGCAAAGAGCGGGGTCAGGCCACGCCAGGGCCGCCGACCACACCTGAAAAGCACTTCAAACATCCAACCGCAGGGGGAACTTGTGTTACGTTTCTGCAGGTTGGTGGTTTTCTGCATTCTAAACTATTTTTTATAACCTGATATCCGTGGGTTGCGCAATGTTTAATTGGGCTCTAAATAAGCTATTTCTTGACATTTTTCATAAATTTAAGTAGAATTTTGGTCTTTATCGCATCATCAATCATGATACACGCTATTTAGGTTGCACATATTGCGTTTTTCAATGAAAATTGACAACAGGAAACCTGGCAAGCCAACCCCTCAATCTCGTTTCCGCTGGTTGATCAACCCCGGATTGCTGCAAAGAGAAGCTGTCAGACTTATCTTTCGCAAAACCGGCCGCAAGCTTTTGGTCTGTTCAGCTTTTCCAAAATCAGCCTCGCAGTCCATGCTGTCTTTGATGCAAGAAACGGCGGGAACTCACTTAAAAGTCATAAAGCCAAAAATGGGGAATGGGTCGGGGCACAACTTCATCTCGCCGAATGGGTTGACCCAAGGGGTGAGCTTTCGAAAAAACACGATGATTTTTGGGCATCTGCCTTTCAACAACACCAATTTTAAAATCATTAAAAAATACCGAAAAAACCCGAAATGTTTTGTTTTAATTCGGCCCTTGCCGGATATTGTCATGAGTTACAAGGAGCATATCGACAAATTCAATTTTGGTCCTCTCGACTATCATATTGACGGGGTACCGGAGTGCAACCCGGGATGGGGCTTGCTGGATGAGAAAAGAAAATACGACTTTATAATCAGCTTTATACTTCCCTGGTACATTCGGTTTGCGGTAAGCTGGATGGAAGCCGCCAAAAAATGGCCGGTTGAATTCGTCACCTTCGAAGAACTCACTGTTTACCCGCAAGCGTGCATTCTAAACATCATGCGGTTTCTTGAAATTGATTCAAACCTTACCCTTGACTCGAATTTTGAAAATACCAAAAATTTGCCCCGGTGCAATTATAACAAAGGCATCGGGGGAAGGGGGTTTCAACTTCTACAGCGAGAGCAGCTTGGTGCAATCGAAGACATGATCCTGATGCACGGAGACGCCTTTTACCATTCCCGCTTAGGAAGATACCTGCTTTTTGGATACGACGGGTTGGCATTGAACCCGGAACAGGTATCACTAAGAAAAAACCGGCAATTGAGTAACAACCCTATTTTTTCATTTTTTTTGGAAAATAGTGCGACCCTCCCAACTGCCGCATAGACGTTTTCCCGATGGGCGCGTAAAAAATGAATAGATCAATGCCGCCGCTGATCATCCCGGTGGAAAACCAGGTGCGCGAACTCGATCCCAAGCTGCTGCTGGCGTGCGTGGCGGCCCGGCGGGGGTTTTCGTCCATTCTCGGCTTCCGGCGCGAGATGCATTTCCAGATGGGGGCTTTTCCGCGCGGCGTCTACGTGTCCAAAAGCATGACGCACGCCAGCGACATGATGTTCGAGATCATGCGCAAGCTTGGCCACACGGTTGTGGCCTGGGATGAAGAGGCCCTGGTTCACCTGCCGGCCGACACCTACTATTCGCGGCGCCTGTCGGCCGATGCCATGAAGTGGGTGTCCCATTTTTTTGCCTGGGGCGAGGACAGTGCCGAGCTGTGGCGCCAATTCCCGCAATTTCCCCACGGAACCCCGATCCATGTGACCGGCAATCCCCGCTGCGACCTGCTGCGGCCGGAACTGCACGGCTACTATGAAGCGGATATCCGCAAGATCAAGGAGGCTTTCGGCCCCTTCATCCTGGTCAATACCAACTTCAACCACGTCAACGGGTTCTCGCCGGTCCAAAACCTCCTCCAACCGCCCCAGGCGCCGGGGGAGCCGCCGGCCTTCGGCCGCGCGGCCGTCGGCATGAGCCGCGAATACGCCGAAGGCCTGCGGGCCCTCAAACAAGCGGTATTTGAGGCCTTTCAGGAGATGATTCCCCGGCTGGCCGCGGCCTTTCCCACGCATACGATCGTGGTCCGGCCGCACCCCACCGAAAACCCGGATGTCTACCACCGCATCGCCGAGGGCTGCGCGCGGGTGCGGGTCACCAACGAGGGCAACGTCGTCCCCTGGCTGCTCGCCACCCAGGCCGTTGTCCACAACGGCTGCACCACGGGCGTGGAGGCTTACGTGATGGGCGTTCCGGCCGTCTCCTACCGGGCATGCGTCGATGAAACCTATGACGGCGGGTTTTACCGCCTGCCCAATCTGGTCAGCCACCAGGTATTCGACCTGGAAGGATTGCAGGCGATCATGCGCAAAATTCTCACGAGCGAGATCGGCGTGGCCGACGGCGCGGATCGCAGCGCGGCCATCGCGCGCTATCTTGCCGCGCGCGACGGCCAACTGGCCTGCGAGCGGATTGTGGACGTCCTTGCGGAAATGGCCCACAACCATTCGCGGCGTCCGGAAACGCCCCTGATTCAGCAGCTCCAGGGCCGGCTTTGGCTGGCCGGGCGCACCCTGGTAAAACGCGCCAAGGCCCGCCTGCCGGGCTCCCATAACAAACCGGCGTTTCAGCGCCACCGCTACCCGCAGATTTCCCTGGATGACATCCGCTCCCGCATCGGCCGCTTTCAGCAGCTGCTGGGAGGCGAGGCCGAACTGCGGGTTGAACCGCTGCACGGGTCCTTTTTCCAAATCCACCCGCCAACCGGGCGTGCCAACAATTCCTGAATGTCCTCCGATCGCACCATAGAACTCTTGCTGGCCTCGGCCCATTTTTTTCCGACTCACGGCGGCGCCCAGCTGCGCTATCTGCGCTATATCCCCGGCCTGCGGGACCGCGGGATCCTCACCCGGGTGCTGACTGGCACCCCCAAATTGAAAAAGAACGCGCCGCCGCAGCCCGAAGGCATCGCGGGACCGTCTGGCGAGGGCCACGCGCCGACGGAGGAAATTCCCGACGGAACCCCGATCGAGCGCATCCCGCTGCCGGTCACAGCCGGCTGGCGTCGTTCGATCGCCTTCAACCAGGCTGTTCTGCGCTATTGCCGGCAGCCGGGTTATCACCCGCAGATTCTGCAACTGGTGTCTTCCCTGCAGCCACGCTCCATCTTCTGGCTGCGCCAGATGCGCCGGACCGGCGCGGCGCTGGTCTATGACTATACGCTGCCGCTG
>JBAPYE010000371.1:0-1551 GCA_049284575.1 Desulfobacterales bacterium | reverse complement strand
TCTATGTCCTGGCGACGGCGGATACGGGGCCGGCGATACTCTTCCTGATCTGGAGCCTCTTCGTCGGCAGCATCGACAACGTCTTGAAGCCGATTCTGCTCGGCCGCGGCGCCCAGGTTCCGATGGCGGTGATCTTCGTCGGCGCCATCGGCGGTTTCATCACCTCCGGCATCATCGGGCTCTTTGTCGGTGCGGTCGTCCTGGTCCTTGGCTACAAGCTGTTCCTGGCCTGGCTCCATGACTTTCCGGAGGGACCGGGAGGACCACCCGATAGCGTCCGTACACGCAATACTCGGTCAAATCGCACGACTTAACGAGGGGAGAATGCCGATGCAACCATCGATGCGAGCAATCGCTTGATCGGTTGCACAGCACCCGCAGCGCGCCGGCCTTGAACCGATCCAGGACCCACCGCCGCCAAGACGGAACAGCACGACAGCCGGCCCTAGATCGGCGTCGGCCCGGAGCGTTACCTGATCCCCGACGCGGTTGTCCCTCACTTTGTTCCAGGGGGATTTTCGGACTATGCGCGCAGACCCTGCCGCATACGTCCACCGCTCTTGCGGATGCCTGCTGGCCAAACGGTCTTGGGTCGGTTCAGGGAACCCCAACGGCAGCAACCAATCGGGCGACATACTGCGATCGCAGAACCTCGTGACTCGGGCCCCTCGGCCTTCTCGGGTGTGGGCACCGCTCCAGGCTACTCCTGGCAGGATCGCATGGGCCCGCCCCGCGGCGCGGAAAGGTCTACACTCTGGCGTATGGAGGCGGACAACTCTGTTCCTCTGGCGCTGGGGCTCTTGCTGGCTGCCGGTCTGACGCTAAGTACGCTAGTCTCCCGTTTTGGTGTTCCACGGGTGCTGGCCTATGTATTGGCGGGTGTGTTGTTGTCGCCGTCCGTGGCCGGCGATGCGCTCGGACTGGAGATCGGCGCCTGGGCCGAGGACCTGACCGCGGTAGCCCTGGGGATCGTGGCATACATCATCGGCGGCGCCATCACCTGGGAACAGCTCCGGCGCGCGGGCCGAATCATCGGCTTTGCCGTTATCACCCAATCCCTCGGAGCAATGGCGGCGGTCTTTCTTGCCGTCTGGGCGCTGGGCGGTTACCTCGACGACGGTGCCGACCCGATCCAACTGGCCATCGTGCTTGCGGCAATCGCCACGACCACTGCGCCGGCAGCGACCTTGGCCGTGATGCACCAGTACCGCGCCAGCGGCACGCTCTCCTCGACGCTCCTGGGGGTCGTCGCCCTAGACGATGCCCTGGGCATCGTGCTCTTCGTGGTTGCGCTGATGCTCACTGCCGGGCTGCCCTGGGGAGACGCGATCGGTTTCGGGGCGTTGGACATCTTTGGGTCCTTACTGCTCGGTGCGGCCGCAGGCCGCTTATTGAGCAAGCTCTCCAGGCGACAGCACGAGGTTTCACTGCGCTTGCCGGTGATCATGATGGCGATCCTCGTGGTGACGGGAGTGGCCCAAACCTTTCATATGTCCCCATTGCTGGCGGCCATGGCCCTAGGGTTCTTCTCCCGACTGTTCGTGAAGGCGC
>JBAPYE010000370.1:0-6783 GCA_049284575.1 Desulfobacterales bacterium | reverse complement strand
TCCTGGGCGGCCCAGAAATCGGCTTCGCGGATCAGATCGCGGATGGCGGGGAAGCTGGTGGATATTTTCTCCTGGCGGCCCGTCATTCGGACGGCCTGCTCCACCAGCGCCCCCACGGCGCTGCGGTCGAAAGGCGTGAGCTGCTCCTCGTCGCCGACCATCCGGACGAACTCCGCAAACTGGCGAATGCTGTCGTCGGTCTTGGGCATCGCAGTGTCGAAATCCGCGCGCACCTTGAAGATTTTCGGCAGGTCTTCGTCGTAGGTCAGCAGCAGCTGGTAGAGATAAGCGTCGGAGATCAGGACGACCTTGACATCCAGGGCGATGGCCTCGGGTTTGAGGCTGGTGGTGGTGAACAGGTAGAAGGGGTCGTAGGTTTGAATCTCGAGCTTTTCGCTCTTCAGAGCCCGCTTGAGAGACTGCCAGACGCCGGGTTCCACGATGGCGTCCAGCAGGTTGAAGACCAGGGCGCCGCCGTTGGCCTTGAGCAGCGAGCCGGCCTTGATTTTGCTGAAATCGGTGCGCCAGACGCCGGTGCGGTCCACCACGCGTTCGATGCTGCCGAAGATGTTGCGGTAGGTGGGGTAGGCTTCGATCACCACCGGCGGCCCCTGCTGGTCGCTGTTGTCCACCAGCAGGTTGACCTGATAAGGCTGGAAGTGGTCCACCTCGGGCATGAAGGCCAGCATGCCCGCGGCCTGCCCGTGGGCCTGGGGCTCGAAGATCTTGAGGTTGGCGGCCATGTCGTTGAGCATCTCGTCGAGGTAGGTGCGGATCGCCTCCTGGTTGAAGCGTTCCACGATCGGGGCGGCGAAATCGGCGGCGGTTTTCATGAACGTGGCGCGGTCCATCTGCTCCAGCTTTTCCTGAACTTCTTTCTGCAGGTCGCGCACCTCCAGGAAAATCTGATCGATCTGGCCCCGTAGGCGGTTGTATTTGGCCTGCAGTTCCTCATACTCCGCTTTGGGAAAGCGGCCCTTTTCGACCATCGCCTCCAGCTGTTCGATCGGCAGCGGGTTGCCGTCCACGATGGGCATCAACTCCGGGCGCCGGAACTGCCCCATCTGGATGTTGACCATCGAAAACCCCTCTTCCCGGACTTTCTGGTCCAGCCCCTTGAGGAACCCGTTGGCCTTGCGCTCGTAGGTCTCCATGACCTCTTTTTTGGAGCTGATGTACTCCTGGCTTTCAAAGAGCTGGGGGATCTGTTTGCGCAGGGTTTCCACCAAACCATGGACGCTCTCCCGCAAGGCGGCCCCCGTGCCCCCCTTGAGCCGCAGCAGCACCGGCCTTTCGGGGTTTTTAAAGGCATTGACGTAGCACAGGTCGTCTGGCACGTGGTCGTCGGCCACCATTTCCTCGAGCAGCTTCTTGACCGTCGACATGCGCCCCGAACCGGCGGCGCCGGTGACAAAGATGTTATACCCGGGTTTGTTCATCTTGATGCCGAAACGGAGGGCCTCCAGGGCCCGCTGCTGGCCGATGATCTCCTTGAGGGGGGCAAGCTCGGCCGTGCTTTCAAAGGGCAGCGATGCCGGGTCCAGACGCCAGCGGAGCTTTTCAACCGGGACTTCGGGAAGGGGGGCGGGTGTCGCCATCGGTAACCTCCTGTGGGAAAATAGCGGTTAGGCGCGCGAGACCGGTGATCGCCGTAGGTCAGCGGGCCGTTCGGAGGAGCGCAACGGGGCGGTCAATCGATCTCCAGGGGGACCCCGTAAGTCTCGTCGGGCGTGCGCTTGGGCATGACGATCTCAAGGGTTCCCTCGCGGCAGGTGGCCCGGATCTCTTCGGGTGCCACCGGGGCGGGCAGCGGCAGGCTGCGGCTGAAGGAGCGGGTCTGCTTTGCGACCTTGTAATGAGTTTCGTCCTGACTGCCGCTCTCGGATTGACTCGTGCCCTGGATGGTGAGCGTGCTGCCGCTGATCGAAATGGTCAGGTCGGCGGGTTTGATGCCCACCAGGCGGGCGCGCAGCACCACGGCCGATTCACTCTCCTGCAGCTCCAGGGACGTCAGGCCGATGCTTTGGGCGGGAAACGCCGGTACGCCGAAATCGGCGTAGAACCTTTTGAAAACCCGGTCCATTTCCTTTCGCAGCTGATCGATTTCGCGTTTTTTCCATGAGGTCAGTTCGGTCATGCCAAAACCTCCTTCTTCGATGTGCAGCTCGGGGCAGGATGGGTGACAGCCGCCTGGCCGGGGGGATCCACGGCGGGCCAGGGGGCCGCTGTCGTTGGGAAGCGGGCGTTGGCTGAGCGCCGGAAACCGGCTGTCGGGAGAGGGCGCCGCAGGGTGCGGTCCCGGCAGTCGATGGCGGCAGGCGCCTGCCGGACGTCCGGATTTCCCTATGAGTGCATTTTAAAGCAACCGGGCCCAGATGCAAGCCCTTTGTTGCGGTCGGCGGAATTTGCGCGCCGGCGGGGGTGCGCAGCGGACCGACCGCTTTTTGGTTTGACATCCCGAGGGGCTTCCATCTACCTTGGACCTGATCGCGCGCCGACTCACGCCAACGGTTGCCGGATCCCGCTTCTCAGCCTGAACGGCGACAGGCCGGTCCCAAGTGAAAAGGAATTTTTGCCATGCAGAAGAGAACTTACCGCGTTGCACGCCAGATGCTCCTGACGGTCCTGCTGCTCGCCGGGGCTGCCGGCGCTGTGGTGCCGCCGCCTGCTGCCGCGGTTGCACCGGCTGTGTCGGCCGGAGACTCCCCGCGGTCGGCTTCAGACGCGGTTGTCAGTACCCGCGAAGACGTCGTGCGGCAGATCGAAGGGTTGGCTCAGCGCACCCCCCTGGGATGGCACTGGGAGACCGTCGAAAAAATAACCCGCTGGGGGCTCTCACTGCCCGAAAAGGTGATGGCGTTCGTCGTCGACCAGGGGCGGCTGCTGGGCGTTTTGGGGTCGCTGGTGGTGTTGCTCCTGATGCTGGTGGTTTTCTACAGCCTGATTGGGCATCGGCGGGTCCTGCAGCGCGCGGAGGCCAAAACCCATCCGCTCCTGGAACGGCTGCCGGCGGGGATCATCCCCTACCTCCGCTCGGCCCTGCGGGTGGTGGTGGCCTCGCTGATTCCCCTTTTGCTGCTGGGGATGCTGACGACGGCCAACGCCTTTATTCGCTACCAGGCGCCCTGGTTTCTGCTGACCCAGCGGCTGCTGGGCCTCTGGGCATTGGGCGCCCTGATGAAGCACCTGCTGCGCGAGCTGCTCGCCGGCGAGCTGTTGCCGGTCGCGGCCCGATACGGCAAAACGCTCTTTCGGCTGGCCCGGCTGGGGATTTTTTACGTGCTCTTGGGGCTGGCGGTGGTGTGGGGCGCGGCGGCCTTTAACCTGCCAGCGGACGTGTTGGCCTTGATCCAGTTTGTCATCGCGCTGTCCATCGTTTTGATGGTGACGCTGCTGCTACTGAACAAAACGGCGATCCTGTCCCTGGTGCCCGACCTGCCGTACCCGATTTTCAAGGGTTTTCGGAAGCTCTTCGGCCGCATCTATCATCCTCTGGTTTTTTTGACCTTCCTCGCCGGCCTGCTGTGGTGTTTCGGCTACCGGCAGTTCGCGTGGCTTGCGCTGCAGCGCACCTGGGGGGTGATCGGCGTCTTTATCCTGGTCATGCTGGTCTATCACCCGCTGCGCCAATGGATTCAGCGTCAGGCCGCCCAGAAGGATCTGAGCCAGGAGGATGTCGCGGTTTTTTTCCGCGCCTTGCAGTCCCTGCTGCTCTACGTGACGGTGATCACCATGGTGGTGGGCGCATTGGGTCTTATGGGGCCCTTGAGCCCGCTGCGGACGATTATGTCGTTTCCGCTGCCGTTGACCGAAAACACCACCATCTCGTTGTGGGTTCTGCTCAAGGCCGGGGTGCTGCTGGCGTCCTTTTTTTTTCTGGCGCGTCTGCTGGAGGCCTACCTGGACTACCGCATCTACCCGTCCATGGGGATCGACCCGGGGTTGGCATACGCCCTCAACACGTTTTTCAAGTACCTGATCATCGCCCTGGGCGTTTTCATCTCGCTGCACATCGTGGGGCTCGATCTGCGGGTGCTGATGGTATTTGCCGGCGCCATCGGGGTGGGCATCGGTTTCGGCCTGCAGAGCATGGCGGCCAATCTGATCAGTGGGTTTACGCTGATTTTCGGCGGCACGGTGCGGCGGGGGGACTGGATTCAGGTGGGGGATACCCTCGGGGTGGTGACCGACATCTTCCTGCGCGCCACGCGCGTCAAGACCCGGGACAATGTGGAGTACCTGATTCCCAATGCCGACTTCGTCTCCAGCACCATCGTGAACTTCACCCTTTCCTCCGCGATGATCCGGATTGCGATTCCCGTGGGCGTTTCCTATGACGCCGACCCCCACCGGGTCCGGGATATCCTGCTGGCGTGCGCTCGCAACGAACCGTTGGCCGGCCAGTTCAAGGCCCCCCAGGTGCGGTTCACGTCCTACGGGGAGAGTTCCATCGATTTCGAACTGCTGATCTGGATCGATGCGCGCAAGGTGGCCCGGCGGCGGGTTCGCAGCCGGCTGTATTTCGCGATTTTCGCGGCGCTCAAGGAGGCCGGCATCGAAATCCCCTTCCCCCAGCGGGACCTGCATCTGCGTTCCGGTTTTGGGGAGTTGGCGCAGGCCCTGCCGACGGCTGCGGCGCGGTCTTGACGCTGGGCCCGCGAGCGACTATCGTAAGCCTTGTTCCGTCTGTCCACCTGAAACCCTGACCTGCGGAGGCTGTGCGATGGCCGATCGTTCTTCTTCCCAATTCCTGCCAGCCGGCTTTTGGCTGTCAAGCATCATTGCTTTGCGCTGGGCCGTTGCGCTGCTTGCCGGGTCCCTGCTGCTGGCCTGCGGGGGCCAGACGGTGACTTTGGGTGATGCGACCACTTCCCGCCATTACGATTTCGAGGGAGTCGCGACGCCTGAGTGGCAGCCCGACAAGCGCCTTCGAATCGGCGAAAATTACGTGCTGGGGGTTTTCAACAACCGCAACCCGCGTCACTCTTCCCAGGCCCGGTTGACCCTCCACGGGCTTGCGGCCGACGGGCCGCTGACCCTGGAGTTCGATCTTTTTCTGATCGGCACCTGGGATAGCGGCGGGGAACTGGCCGACCGCTGGGAACTTCGGGCCGGTGATGGGCGGCCGCTGCTCAACCTGACCACTTTCCCGAATGCCTTCAGCGACCCGGATGAAACCCTCCCGCTGGGCAACAGCGGATGGGTTACGCTTTACGGGCAGCCGCGGGCCTACTGGGTGGTGCGGCAGTCGGTGACCATTCCTCCGGAGCGCTTCACGGACGGTACCCTGGTGCTGACCTTCAGCGCCGCCGTGACCGGCCGCAGAACCGAATTCTGGGCCCTCGACCAGGTGAAAATCATCCCGGCCGGCGGCCGCTGAGGCTCCGTCGCGCATTTGACCGGCGGCGCCACGGCCGCATTGTAAGGAAAAACGGTGTGAACCCCGAAGGCAACCCCGCAGCCTCAGCCTCGCGACCGGCCGCCGAACCCCCTTCGGGCATGCCGGCCGCCGATCTTCACCCCAGAGAGCGGACCTTGATCATCGGGGCCGCGCTGTTGGCGCTTTTTCTGGGCGCCCTGGACGCCCTGGTGATGTCCGCCGCCATGCCCACCATCGTCGCCGACTTAGGCGGCCTGCAGCTCTATAGCTGGGTCTATTCGGCGTACTTCCTGGCGCGCGCGGTTTCCCTGCCGATTTTCGGCAAGCTGGCCGATCTCTTCAACACCAAACGCCTGTTTCTGTTTTCCATCGGCCTGTTCCTGCTGGCCTCGGTGGCGGCCGGCGCCGCACCCGACATGAAGGTCCTGGTGGCCGCCCGGATTTTTCAGGGCATCGGCGCCGGCGGCAACTTCGCCCTGGTGTATATTGTGTTGGCCGATATCGCCAGCCCCGCAAACCGCGGCCGGACCCAGTCCCTGGCCAGCTCCATCTGGGGAATCGCCAGTGTCTTGGGGCCGACCCTGGGCGGTTTTATCGTCACCTATTTTTCCTGGCGCTGGATTTTTTTCATCAACGTGCCCCTGGGCGTGCTGTCCTTGGCGGGGATCGGGGCCTGCCTGCGCGAGCTGCGCGCCAAGCGCCGGCGCGTCGATCTGGACTTCGCCGGGGTCGCCACCCTGACCACCACCATCCTGGCACTGCTGAGCGCCTTCCTGCTCGGCGGCCGCACCTACCCCTGGGGCTCGGCGCCCATCGTCGGCCTGCTGCTGCTGACCGCTGCAGCGGGAGTGGGGTTTTATTATGTGGAAAAGCGGGCCAAAGACCCCATTCTGTCCATCCGGTTTTTCGCCGATCGGGGTTTCAGCGTCGGCAACGGCGCGGTTTTTTTGAGCAGCTTCGCGATTTTTTCGCTTTTCGCGTATGCCCCGCTGTTTATCCAGGGGGCCCTCGGCAAAAGCCCCATGGAGGTCGGGGTGGCCATGCTGTCCCTCAGCCTGGGGTGGTCGGTGGGGTCGCTGCTTCTGGGGCAGATCGTGCACCGCCTCGGCCACAAGGCCGCCGCCATCCTGGGCGCCGTGTTGCTTGCGGCCGGCTGCGGGCTGACCCTGGGGTTTGATGCCGGCACCGGCATGACCGCCTGCTTCTGGGTCTTTCTGCTGGTGGGCCTCGGCATGGGGTTTGTCACCCTGGCGACCCTCCTGGTGGTACAGGCCAGCGTCAGCTTGGAGGATCTCGGGGTGGCGACGGCCTCCAACCAGTTTGCGCGCACCCTCGGGGGAACCGTGGGGGTCGGGGTTTGCGGCAGCTTCGTGGCCGCCAAGATGGCCGCCGCTTCGGCCACG
>JBAPYE010000369.1:0-2793 GCA_049284575.1 Desulfobacterales bacterium | reverse complement strand
GAAAAAGAAATAGCCGCCGCCCAAGAGAAACGCCACCGATAGGCCGATCAGGAGGTAGGCGCCGGGCGGCTGCGCCTGAAAAAACGGCCACTCCATGAGACCGGCCGCAAGAAAAAAGGCGCCGGTCCCCGCAACTGCGGCCGCTATCAATGGGGGATGTCGTTCCTGACCTTGCATGCCCACGCTCCTTATAAATTTGCGGCCGGTTGGGGATCACCACCGTCTGCTGACAGTTGCCGCCGTTGCGAAGACGCCGTCGATCCACCGCCCCCTGTCTGCCGCAGGCAACCGATTGTTTCGTTGCAATCCGGATTCAGGATATGGGGGTTTTAAAATAATTTAAATGGGGTCAATAATGTAGCCGGGCGGCATTGGGGCGGTATTTTAGGGGGGCGCGAACATCTAGACGGCGTCATACCCGCGGGAAATGCAGAGCATTCGCAGGGGTTTCCTCATGAACGCGGCCCGCGACGGCGGGGAAGCATCCACCCGGAAACGGCGGTTGCCCAAAAGACAATTTTCACCATTTCCGGGTGGGCCGGACTGAAACCTATTTCTCTTTTTTGGACGATAGTTCCGGGAATTCGTGATAGAAATATTCGTGGGTCACGGGAGCTTCTTCCGTCTTCTTTTTCTCTTCGTTTTCCCTGAGTTCGACCCGTCTGATTTTACCACTGATGGTTTTGGGCAGCGCCTCCACGAACTCGATGATTCGTGGAATCTTGAATTTGGCCAGAACCTTGATGGTGTGTTGAAACAGTTCCAGGGCGAGTTCTCTGGAGGGTTTACTGCCTTCGGTCAAAATAACGAAGGCCTTGACCAGCTGATAGCGCTTGGGATCGGGGCTTCCCACCACAGCGGCTTCCATCACGGCGGGGTGCTCGATCAAGGCGCTTTCGACTTCAAAGGGCCCGACGCGGAAGTCGGAGGATTTGATGACATCGTCAGACCGGCCGACGAACCACCAGTATCCGTCTTTGTCAAAAGCGGCCTTATCGCCGGAGAAGTACAGGTTGTTTTGGAATACGTTCTGGGTTTTTTCGGTGTCGCCGATATATTCCTGGAAAAGGCCCAGCGCGCGCCAGTTGCTCAGGCGAATGACGATATGCCCGGGCTGATCGGGCTCGGTGATCTCTTGACCGTCATCATCGGTCAGAATCACATCGTACATGAAGGCGGGATAGCCGAAGGAGCCGAAGCGCATTTTACCTTCCATCCAGGGCGGGTTGCCGATCATGGCAGTCGATTCGGTCTGACCGTAAAAATCTCTGATTTCGGTTCCCGTTGCTTTGCGCCATTGATCGATCACTTCGGCGTTCAACGGCTCGCCGGCACTCAGCGAATACTTCATCGCACTCAAATCGTACTGACTCAGATCCAGCCCCACGAAAGCCCGCCAGGCGGTGGGCGGCGCACAGAATGAATTCACCTTGTATTTGGCAACCGCGGCGATGTATTTTTTGATGTTAAGCGCCGTAAACGCGAAACCGGTGGCCGTGGCCCCCACGTTGAGGGGTGCAAAAAAACTGCTCCAGGCCCATTTGGCCCAGCCGGGAGCGCTCAGGTTATGATGAACGTTTCCCGGCTCGAGGCCCTGCATCACGGCGGTTGACAGATGGCCGACGGGGTATGAAACCGCGCTGTGCCCCACCCGTTTGGGAAGCCCGGTGGTTCCGGAGGTAAAAAAGCAGAAGAGAACATCGTCCCGACCCACATCCGCGGCCGCCGCTTCGCCTGATTCCCCGTCCAGCGCGGAATAGGAAACCCATCCGGCTTTCTCCCCCAGCACGATCTTTGCTTTGGGGGTGCACTGCGCTTTCTGCAACGCATCGTCCACCAGTTGCGTCAAGCCCTCAAAGGCAATGATTACATCGGGTTTGTAGGATTCAAATCGGAACTGTATTTCTCTTTCGGTCATGCTGGTGGCGGTCGGCACCGATACGAGTCCGCCCTTTAAACCTGCCAAAGTAGCGAACCAGGTCTCGGGCACGATCGGAGTCAACATGTAGAGGTTGTCGCCTTTTTCAACGCCATTTTTCCTGATAAAATTTAGGAATTTATTTCCGTTGGCGGCCATTTCCTTGTAGGTGAACTGACGTTCCGCGTCGGTATCCAGATCCGTCCAGATCAACGCCAGCTGATCGCCTCTATCCTTGACATGCAGCCCTTCAAAGATTTCCACCGCCCAGTTGAACTTCTCGGGCAGTGTGGTGTGGTTGAGTTTTTCAAAAAATGATTTTGCCGCCGTTTCCCGTTTTTGCATGTCCTGGATGGTATTGATTGCCATCACTTCGCGATAAATAGCCTCCATTGTCATTCCCCACCTCCATGTTGTTTGAGTGCCTGTTACCCGCCACAAGTAAGAAAGGACCGCGGTCCAGCTTCGGTCAATAAACCAACCAGGGGAGATTTGAATTCATTTTTACGTGCTACTTGACTTAATTAAGGAAATTCCCCTTTAAAAAACTCACTCTGCAACGGCGGCCTTAGCGTTCTGAGCGAGCGCTCAATCGTGGTAGCATGCAATTGCTTTTTTTGTCAATCCTTTTTTGCGCGTTTTGCGCGCCACACACCCCGACGTCAAGGCCAGGCAAGCGCAGGGCAGCCCCCGAAGGCCCCGGAAAGCAGGCGGCTTCTTGATGCTCGTTTTATTGTCCGCCATTCTGTGGTATTGAACCCATGATCGGACTTCACCCCTGATCCTTTCCACCGGGAGGCCGCCATGAAAAATTTCCCCCACCGGGAACTCGCCCGTCGTCTGTCCGCCGTCATGCCCAAGGACCGGCTGATTTC
>JBAPYE010000368.1:0-11339 GCA_049284575.1 Desulfobacterales bacterium | reverse complement strand
GTCGCGGCCGCCTGGTTTCGGGAGCCTGCCGTCAAACAACGGTTTTTCCCCAAACGCCCGGGGTAACGGGGGGAGAGAACCGTACAATCTCAGGGCCCCGGAATGAATTAAATCCACATATAGTCTGTCTTTTTCACCGTCTACGGCGCTGCATCAACCGGCCCATATCACGATATGCATCGGCGCATGTGCCTTGTAGACCTTAAAAAACCGGGCGCAATCTTTTGGATTTATTTTTCTCCGCGGCCTTTAAAGCGAGGACCTAATATGAGTTTAGATCAGATGGACAAAGGCTATGAACCCCACGAGGTCGAAAAGCGCTGGTATGCATTCTGGGAGGACCAGCGGCTTTTTGCCGCCGAAGAAAAGAGCTCCCGGCCCGCTTACGCGATCGTGATCCCGCCGCCCAATGTCACCGGCGTTTTGCACATGGGACATGCCCTGAACGTGACCCTGCAGGATATTCTCTGCCGCTACCGACGGCTGATGGGCGATAACGTCCTGTGGATGCCCGGCACTGACCATGCCGGGATCGCCACCCAGAACGTGGTGGAAAAAAAACTGGCCGCCGAAGGGCGCAACCGCCACCAGCTCGGCCGTGAGAAGTTCATCGAGGCCGTCTGGCAGTGGCGCGAGCAATACGGCAGCGCGATCATCAACCAGCTCAAGCGCCTCGGGGCCAGCTGCGACTGGCGGCGGGAACGCTTCACCATGGACGAGGGGCTTTCGCTGGCGGTTCGCAAGGTATTTGTCACCCTTTACGAGCAAGGTCTGATCTACCGCGGCAGCTATATCATCAACTGGTGTCACCGCTGCCACACGGCCCTGGCGGACCTGGAGGTGGAGCACGAAGAGATCGACGGCCATCTTTACCACATTCGCTACCCCCTGGTCGGCGCCAAGGGCGCTCTGGTGGTGGCCACCACCCGGCCGGAAACCATGCTGGGCGACACCGCCGTGGCGGTCAACCCGGAGGACGAGCGCTATGCCAAACTCTCCGCCCAGACGGTGATGCTGCCCCTGATGAACCGCGAGATCCCCATCATCCGCGACGACTACGTCGACAAAGCTTTCGGCACCGGGGCCCTGAAGGTGACTCCGGCCCATGATCCCAATGATTTTGAAATCGGCCGACGCCACACCCTGCCCAGTGTCAAGGTGATCGACGACAACGGGCTGATGTCCGATGAAGCCGGGCGCTTCAAGGGGCTCGATCGCTTCAAGTGCCGCGAGGAGGTCATCAAGGCCCTAAAGGCCGAAGGCCTCCTGGAGAAAATCGAGCCGATCCGCCACAGCGTCGGACACTGCTACCGCTGCAAGGAGATCGTCGAACCGAATCTCTCCCTGCAGTGGTTCGTGAGCGCGAAGCCGCTGGCCGAAAAGGCCTTGGCGGCCGTCCACGACGGCCGAACCCGAATCATCCCCGAAATCTGGAACCAGACCTACTTCGATTGGCTGGAAAATATCCGCGACTGGTGCATCTCGCGCCAGATTTGGTGGGGGCACCAAATCCCGGCCTGGACCTGCCGGGACTGCAGTGAAGTCGTGGTGGCCATGACGGCGCCGCAAGCATGCCCCGCCTGCGGCAGCCGCGCCCTGGACCAGGAAACCGATGTGCTCGACACCTGGTTCAGCTCCGCCCTCTGGCCGTTTTCCACCATGGGCTGGCCGGAAGAGACCCCCCTGCTGAAGACCTTTTACCCCACCGCGGTGCTGGTCACCGGTTTTGACATCCTGTTCTTCTGGGTGGCCCGGATGATGATGATGGGGCTGCAGTTCATGGGCGACGTGCCCTTCAGGGATGTCTACGTGCATGCCCTCGTGCGCGACGAAGAGGGCAAGAAGATGAGTAAATCCAAGGGCAACGTGATCGATCCCCTGACGGTCATCGAGCAATACGGCACGGACGCCTTCCGGTTCACCCTGGCCGCTTTCGCCGCCCAGGGGCGCGACGTCAAGATGTCCGAAAAGCGGGTCGAGGGCTACCGCAACTTTATCAACAAACTCTGGAATGCGACCCGCTTTGCGCTGATGCACCTGGATCGGGGATTTCCGGAAATCGCGGCAACGGACCTCTCCCTGCCGGACCGCTGGATTCTCTCGCGGCTCAGCCGGGTGCGCACCAGCGTGCGCGAAGCCCTGGACGGCTACCATTTCAACGATGCGGCCGGCGTCCTCTACCAGTTCGTGTGGCACGAATTCTGTGACTGGTATCTGGAGGCCGTCAAGCCGATTCTCTACGGCCACGAGGGCGCAACCCGGCAGGCGGCGACGCTCAGCGTACTCTGGAACGTCATGCGTGAAACCCTGCTTTTGCTCCACCCGTTTGTGCCCTTTGTGACCGAAGAGATCTGGCACCGCCTGCCGGGGACCGCAGGCGCGATCATGACAGCGTCTCTGGATGACGGCTCTGCGGGCCAGCGTCTCACGCCGGACCCCGAAGCCGAGGCCCGGATGGAGTGCGTGGTCGGGGTGATTACCGGTATCCGCAACATCCGCGGAGAGATGAACATCCAGCCGGGAATGGCGCTGGCGGCGGCGGCGCAGTCTGAATCGGCCGATGTGCGCGCGACCCTGAAGGCCCAAAAGGGCCTTATCTCAACCCTCGCACGCCTGAACTCCTTTGATGTCGCCCCGCCGGGCGAACGGCCCAAAACCGCGGCAACGGCCATCGTCGCCGACACCACGATTTTTGTCTCTCTCGAGGGCATCATCGATTTTACGGCCGAGAAGGCGCGCCTGGAAAAAGAGATCCAGAAGGTCGTCAAGGAATTGAACGCCGTATCCCGCAAACTCAGCAACGAGGACTTCCTGAGCAAGGCCCCGGCCGATGTGGTCGAAAAAGTCCGCGGCCAGCACACCGAACTTGTGGCAAAGGAAAGTAAGCTGCAGGCCAACTTCGAAAGGGTCGCGGCGCTCGAGCCCTGAGGGGCGGCCGCGGGCCCAGGCCCCGAGGCGCTGGTCCGTTTTTCTGCACCCCGCGCATGTCTCGCCGGTGTCAACCGGTGTGGGAAATACCCATGGGGCGTAGCCGATGATCCCGATCCATGACACCCTTCGCTCCAGCACCTACCCGGTCGTCACCCACGTCCTGATCGGCGTCAATCTGGCGGTATTTCTCTTTCAGATGACCCTCGGGCCGGAGCTCGAGCGCTTCATCTATTTTTACGGCCTGGTGCCGGCGCGCTATTCGGTCCCGCGCATTGCGGGATATTTCTCGCTCGGCCAGCAACTCTTCGCGCTGCTGAGTTTCATGTTCCTGCACGGGGGCTTTTGGCATCTGCTGGGCAACATGTGGTCGCTCTATATCTTCGGCGACAACGTGGAGGATCATCTCGGCCCGCTGCGCTATCTGGGGTTCTACCTGCTTTGCGGCCTGGTTTCGGGGTTGACGCACATGCTGCTCAACGTCGATTCCAACGTTCCCACCATCGGCGCCAGCGGCGCCATCGCAGGTGTCATGGGCGCCTATTTCTTGCTGCACCCGCGGGCCCGGATTCTCACGCTGATCCCGATTTTTTTCATTCCCTACTTTATCGAGATTCCGGCCTATTTCTTCCTGGGCGTCTGGCTTCTGCTGCAGTTTCTGAATGCCACCGCAAGCCACTCCGGCATGACCGGGATCGCCTGGTGGGCCCATATCGGCGGTTTCCTCTGCGGCATGCTGCTGGTCAAGGTGCTGGAGCGGCTGCCGGTCACGGGGGTTTCGCGACCGGTGCGACGGGCTACGGCCAAAAAGCGCAGCTACCGCCTGCAGGTCATTCACCCCACCGGGACGGCAAACGAACCCGACCTTCTCGGCGACATCACCATCACCCCATTCGAAGCCGCCACCGGCACGCACAAAATGGTCAATATCCCCTGGGGGTTTCAGAAACGCCTGTTCCGGGTCGTGATTCCGCCGGACATCCGCGAGGGCACCGTCCTGCGCCTCAGGGAAATGGGCCGGCAACTGCCCGATGGCCGGCGCGGAGATCTACTGCTCAAGGTCCGCATCCAGCCCTGAGCCCGGCGCCGGCGCACGGCGCGGCATCAAGGCGCTTCCGGCGCCCGCGGGCACCCGGCGGCTGTGATGCACTCCGGGGAAACGGGGTGTGAGGCGCCGCAGCGGCGGCGGATGACCTGCGCCGAGGTCGGCAAATGGCCGTGATTGACGGGCCAAAAGACACGTAAGATGTGGAATTGTTTTTTTTCCGGGGGCCCCTACTTTTTCGACTCGGTGGCTGGTGCCGGACGGGCAGGAATGGACGTCACCTTGTTGCGGCCGCTTTGCTTGGAGAGGTACATGGCCTTGTCGGCGCGTTGGATGAAGTGGGTCAGCTCCTCTTCGGGCTGAAACTGGGTGACCCCGATGCTGATGGTGACCTGCACCCGCTTGCCGGGAGCCGGCTCGAAAACCGATGCCTCGACGCTGGCGCGGATGCGCTCGGCCACGGTCAGGGCCTCCTCGCAGTTGGTCTCGGGCAGCAGCACGGTGAATTCCTCACCGCCGTAGCGGTAGGCTGAATCCATGCGCCGCAGGCAGCTGCGTATGATGGCGCCGAGTCGCTGCAGGACCTTGTCGCCTTCCAGGTGGCCGAAGGTGTCATTGTATTCCTTGAAGTGGTCGATGTCCAGCAGCAGCATCGACAGGGGGTGCTTGTAGCGGTTGGAGCGGTTAACCTCCAGCTCCACCTGGTTGTAAAAATAGCGGGAGTTGTGCAGGGTAGTGAGGGCGTCGGTGATGGCCAGTTTCTGCAGTTTTTTGAGCATCTGGGCCCGGTCCTGAGTCAGCTGGCGCTCTTTGAGGACCCGCTTGAGCCGCAGGAGCAGCTCTTCAAAGCGCACCGGTTTGAAGACGAAGTCGCTGGCCCCTTTGCTGATGGCCTCCTCGTAGGAATAGTCTCCGCTGAAGCCGGTCATGACGATGACATCGGAATCATAGTCGATCTTGATCAGGTCGGTGAGTTCCAGGCCGTTGATGCCGGGCAGCATGATGTCGGTGATGACCACTTGGATGGGCTGATTTTTCAGGACCTCCAGGGCATCCTCGGCACTTCCGACCGAATAGGCCTTGTAGCCCACCATTTCGACGAATTCGTGCATGGCGTTGCGGATGGAGGTGTCGTCATCGACGATCAGGATGTTGGTGACCATAGAAGATCCGTTTACCGGGGCCTGGCGGCGCCCATGACGCAGTTGACAGGTTCCAGGGGAATCTGATAAAAAGGCGCATTCTTTTCACGCATATAACTTCACTTTCATATCTGTAATGCCTTTTTGTGTCAACCGGCTTTTCTGCCGCTGCTGCCACCCGAAGTTATCCCGACCGTGACGGTCGATGCCGTCCCAACCCATCCCCTATCACATGAAAAATATTAGAAATTTCAGTATCATTGCCCATATCGATCATGGCAAGTCGACCCTTTCGGATCGTCTCATCCAGACCACCGGGATTGTGTCGGCACGCGATTTTCAAGACCAGATCCTCGACTCCATGGACATCGAGCGCGAACGCGGTATCACCATCAAGAGTCAGACGATCTGCCTGCCCTACACCCGCAAATCTGGTGAAACCTACTCTCTCAACCTGATCGATACCCCCGGGCACGTCGATTTCACCTACGAGGTGTCGCGCGCCCTGGCCGCCTGCGAAGGTGCCCTGCTGCTGGTGGATGCCAGCCAAGGGGTGGAGGCCCAGACCCTGGCCAATCTCTACCTGGCCATGGAACACGATCTGGAGATCATTCCGGTGATCAACAAGATCGACCTGCCCTCGGCCAACATCGAGTGGGTCAAGCAGCAAATCCGGAATGACCTCGGACTGGACCCCAAGACCGCCATTCTGGCCTCGGCCAAAGAGGGGATCGGGATCGACGAGGTCCTGGAGGCCATCGTCGACCACCTGCCGCCGCCCAAGGGCGACCCAGACGCCCCGCTGAAGGCCCTCATTTTCGACTCCCACTACGACCCCTTCCGCGGCACCATTGTTTATTTTCGGGTGTTTCAGGGCCGCATCAGCGCCGGTGACACTATCTGCTTCATGTCCAACGAGGCCACCCACAAGGTCGAGGAGGTCGGGATCTTCCAGATCAAGCGGGTGCCCCAAAAGACGCTTTCCGCGGGCCAGGTGGGGTACATGGTCGCCGGCATCAAAACGGTCAGCGATACCCGCTGCGGGGACACCATCACCCACAAGAAAGAACGCTGCGATGCGCCCATGTCGGGCTTCAAGGAGGCCAAGCCGGTTGTTTTCTCCTCCATCTACCCGGTGGCTTCCGACGAGTACGGGGAACTGGCCGAAGGGCTTGAAAAGCTCAAGCTCAACGATGCGGCCCTGATCTACGAGAAGGACTCCTCGGCGGCCTTGGGCTTCGGGTTCCGCTGCGGTTTTCTGGGCCTGCTGCACCTGGAAGTGGTTCAGGAACGCCTCGAGCGCGAGTTTGACCTCTCCCTGATCCTCACCGCCCCGTCGGTGCAGTACCAGATCACCATGAACGACGGTGAGGAACTGATCATCGACAACCCGGCGCTTTACCCGGACCCCAGCAAAATCGCCATGACCCGGGAGCCGTTCATCAAGGCCGCAATCATCGTCCCGGAGCGCTACATGGGCGCCGTGATGAAACTCTGCCTGGACCGCCGCGGCATCAACACCAACTACCAGTACCTGACCAGCAACCGCCTGGAGATGTTTTTCGAGCTGCCGCTGGCCGAGGTGGTCTTCGATTTTTACGACAAGCTCAAGTCCATCACCCAGGGGTACGGCTCCTTTGACTACGAGGTCATCGATTACCGTGAAACCGATCTGGTCAAGCTGGATATTCTGATCAACGGCGAAAAGGTCGACGCCCTTTCCCAGCTGGTTCATCAGGAACGGGCGGTGGAGCGGGGGCGGATGGCGTGCGAAAGGCTCAAGGACGAAATTCCCCGCCAGATGTTCAAGATTGCCATCCAGGGGGCCATCGGTGCCAAGATCATCTCGCGCACAACGGTCTCGCCGTTTCGCAAGGACGTAACGGCCAAGTGCTACGGCGGGGATATCTCCCGGAAACGCAAACTGCTAGAAAAACAGAAAAAAGGCAAGAAGCGCATGAAGATGGTGGGGCAGGTGATGCTGCCCCAGTCCGCCTTCCTGGCGGTGCTCAAAACCCACGATGACTGACAGTTCCGCAGCTATCTTGTTTTTTCGTTCGTCACCGGCGAAACGCCCTCAATAAGGAAGAAATGGCATGGGAAAGACCATCGCTGAAAAGATCTTCGACGCTCACCGCGTGGACAACCCTTCCGACGATATCCACGTCATCCGGCTGGATGCCGTTTTCTGCCACGAGATCACCACCCCGACGGCGATCGTCGATCTGCAGCGCCGCGGCAAAGATCGGGTATTCGACCCGTCCAAGATCAAGGCGGTGATCGACCATGTCACCCCCGCCAAGGACGCCAAAACCGCCGCCCAAGGAAAAACCCTGCGCGACTGGGCACGGCGCCACGGAATCCGCGATTTTTTCGACATCGGCCGCAACGGCATCTGCCACGCGCTGTTTCCCGAGAAGGGCTTCGTGCGCCCCGGATACACCGTCATCATGGGCGATTCCCACACCTGCACCCACGGCGCCTTCGGCGCCTTTGCGGCGGGGGTCGGGACCACCGATCTGGAGGTCGGCATTCTCAAGGGGGTGTGCGCCTTTCACTACCCGACAACCCTCAAGGTCAATATCTTGGGGCGGCTGCGGGAGGGGGTGTTCGCCAAGGATGTGGTTTTGTCGATCATCGGCCGCATCGGGGTCAACGGGGCCACCAACCGCGTGATCGAGTTCAGCGGGCCGGTGGTGGCGGCCATGACCATGGAAGCCCGCATGACCCTCTGCAACATGGCCGTCGAGGCCGGCGGCACCTGCGGCATCTGCCTGCCGGATGAAACCACGGTGGCCTACCTTTGGCCGTTTATTCAAAACGAATACGCCGACCCGGCGGCGGCCCTGGCGGCCTTCGGGGCGTTGCACTCCGACCCCGATGCAGTCTACGACGAGGTGATCGACCACGATGTGTCCGAACTCGTCCCCCAGACGACCTTCGGGTTCAAGCCCGACCAGGTCAAGGCGGTGGCGGAGATGGCCGGCACTCCCCTGGATCAGGTCTACATCGGCTCCTGTACCAACGGCCGGATCGAGGACCTGCGGGTGGCCGCCCGGGTGCTGGCCGGCCGGCGGGTCCACGACCGGGTGCGCGCCATTGTCTCGCCGGCGACCCCGGCGGTCTTCGCCCAGGCCCTGGAAGAAGGCCTCATCAAAACCTTCATGGAAGCGGGCTGCTGTGTTACCAACCCCACCTGCGGGGCCTGCCTGGGGATGAGCAACGGCGTGCTGGCCGAGGGCGAGGTCTGCGCCGCCACCACCAACCGCAATTTCAACGGCCGGATGGGCAAGGGTGGCATGGTGCATCTCGTGAGCCCGGCCACCGCCGCGGCAAGTGCCGTGGCGGGCCACATCACCAACTCATCCCTTTTTCAGGGGTGAGCTTGTCGCAGGGGAAAAGCAGATGAAAAACTTTGACGGCAGGATTCTCTTTCTCGACCGCTCGGACATCAACACCGACGAAATCATTCCGGCCCGCTACCTGACCGAAATCGCCAAGGACGCCCTGGGGCCCCACCTGCTGGAGGATCTCAGCCTGGAGGGCTTCGAGGCCCGCAGGGACACGGCCGGAAAGTCCGCGCTGGTCTCCCGCCGCAACTTCGGCTGCGGCTCCTCCCGCGAGCACGCGCCCTGGGCGCTGGAGGTCAACGGGATTCACCTGGTGATTGCCGAGAGCTTCGCCCGCATATTCCGCCAAAACATGTTCAACTGCGGCATGCTGGCCGTTGCGCTGCCGGCGGCGGTGATCGCGGAGATCTTCGCCCGCTTTGGCGGCCGGGAGACATATTTGAAAACCGATTTGGGCGGCAGCTGTTTTGAGTTGGCCGCGGACGGCGATGCGCTCACGGTCCCCTTCAGCCTGTCGGCTTTCGAACGCGCCCTGGTGGAAGCGGGGGGATGGGTGGAGTACGCGGATGGTCGCTATTGACCTTCCCGCAGAGAGGCGGGTTCCGGCGTTGGGCTGAATTTACCGGGGTGTTGCGGGCGGCTTGAAAGGCGCCTTGGCCCCGCCCCCGGACATCCACCGCTCAGCCGGGCGTCTTGAGCGGTGAGGCTTTCTTGACGGCGGGTAGGGGATGGGATCAGGCGGCCACCACCGGGTTTCGGAGGGCGCCGATTTTCTCGATCCGGCACTCTACCAGGCTGCCGGCCGTCAGCAGGATTGGCGGGTCCCGGAAAATGCCCACGCCCGCCGGGGTGCCGGTCGAGATAACGTCCCCGGGCAAGAGCGTGATGTCCTCGCTGATGTTTTCAATCAGGAAGGGGATGTCGAAAATCATGTCGGCGGTGGTGCCGTCCTGCATGAGCCGGCCGTCCACCACGGCGGTCAGGCGCAGATTACGGAAATCGCCGATCTCATCCGGGGTTACCAGCGCCGGGCCCATGGGGGCGAAGGTGTCGAAGGATTTGCCGCGGAACCACTGGGAATCGGCGAACTGCGCGTCGCGGCCGGAGACGTCGTTCATGACGGTGAAGCCCGCGACGTAATCCAGGGCTTTTTCCCGGGGGATGCGCTTGCCCTCGCGGCCGATGACCACGGCGAGTTCCACCTCCCAGTCCACCTGCCGGCTGCTTCGCGGCAGCACGATGGGGTCGTTGGGGCCGTTTAAGGTGTTGGCGGTTTTGCAGAAGAGCAAGGGCCGGGCCGGGGCCTCGAAGCCGCCCTCTTTGGCGTGCTCGGCGTAGTTTTTTCCGAGGCAGATGATCTTGCCGGGCCGATGCAGCGGGCAGCCCAGGCGGATATCGGCCGCGTCCAGGACAGGCGCCGGGGCGCCGGCCACCTTCGCCGGCCAGCCTTCCCGGAAAAAGCGCTCCCCGATGTCGGGAATCCCCGGAAAGACGGCCCGCAGGTCTGCGATTTGACCAGTTCCCAGAAGAATCCCCGGCTTTTCGCGGCCTTTTTCACCAAAGCGAACGAGTTTCATGGCGATGCCTTTCCGTTTGGGGGTGGACCCTTCGTTTCCGGCAGGGGGCCGTCGGCGCCCCGGGCCGTCTCGAGGCCGTCGCGAAAGCGCTTTTCGGCGTACCAGTCCACCTGGCGGCAGAGCCCGCGGATAATGGCGACTTCCCCTGCACGCAGTTGCAGGCGGGTGAAGAAGCGCCGCAGGTTGTTCAGCCAGTAGTCGGGGTTTTCCGAGTTGATGAAGCTGATGCGCACCAGGATCTCCCGGAGCTGGTCGAACATCCCGTCGAGTTCGTGGCGGGTGGCCATCCGCGGGCTGAAGCCGCCGCCGTCCTGCCGGCCGGCCTGGGCCAGTTCGTAGCACATGACCATGACGGCCTGGGCCAGGTTGAGCGAGGAGAAATCCGCGGTGGGAATGGTGACCAGGGTGTGGCACAAGCGGATGTCTTCGTTGGTCAGGCCCCGGTCTTCGGGGCCGAAGACCAGCGCCACCCGGTTTTCGCGGGAGATGGCGACCAGTTCCCGGGCCAGGCGCGCCGGGGAATTGATCACCCGTCGCTGGCCGCCGGTGCGCGCGGTGGTGCCCACAACATACTGAAACGGCGCCAGCGCCGCGCCGAGGTCATCGAAGACCGCGATCCGGTCCACCACATCCGCGGCGGCATGGGTGGCCAGCGCCCGGACTTTGGACAGATCGAAGTTCTCCGGGGCCACCACCCGCAGCTGGCCGATGCCCATGTTGCGGATCGCGCGCGCCGCCGAGCCGATGTTTTCGGGGTAGCGCGGTTTCTGCAGCACGACCGTGACGTGGTCCAGGTTCACCCGCTCGGCCGCAGCCTTCTGGGGGGCCGGGCGTTTCAGCCGACGATCTCCAGGTTGTTGAAGAAATAGGCGATTTCAACGGCGGCGGTTTCGGCTGCATCCGAGCCGTGCACCACGTTTTTCTCGATGTCGGTGGCGAAATCACGGCGGATCGTGCCTTCGGCGGCTTCTTTGTAATTGGTGGCGCCCATCAGCTCGCGGTTTTTCTGGATGACGTTCTTCCCCTCCAGCACCATGACCACCGCGGGCCCCGATGACATGAAAGCGGTGAGGCTGTCGAAAAACGGGCGCTCCCGGTGAACCGCATAAAAGCCCTGCGCCTGGCGCTTGCTCATCTGGATCATTTTCATGGCCGCAATTCTGATGCCGCTGGCCTCGAAACGTTTGATGACCTCGCCAATGACCCCCCGCTGGACGCCGTCGGGTTTGATGATCGATAAGGTTCTTTCCATGGGTACGGGTTTCCTTTCACCGCGTTCAAAATTTGGGGTTGGCGA
>JBAPYE010000367.1:0-3379 GCA_049284575.1 Desulfobacterales bacterium | reverse complement strand
GTCCCTGGAGGCCGGTACAACTTCCGATACCATGGACCTGACCTCCCAGCCGATGGCCTACGGTTTTATCTTTGGGCTTGGCCCGGATGGCCTGGCGCCTTTAGAACAGGCCCTGATCGATCACCGGGTCGGCGACCAGATCAGCCTCCGCCTGGATTCCTGCGAACTGAAAAGGGTCTTTGAGCACCTTCCCGCGCCGGGAATCCTGCTTCCCGGCCAAACCGCCGAGCTTTTTCTGCGGGTAACGGTCACCGCCGCGGCCCCTGCCGATCAGCGCGAGGTCATCCGGCAGATGGCCCGGCGCAGCGCCTGCGGCGGCGACTGCGGGTGCGGGTGCGGCGGTCATTGAGGTCAAAATCGGTTTTGCGACCCCTGAACGAGGATACCCCATGAAGCTGCTGGTGGCGCTTTACTGCGTGGCCGCGGTAATCCTCATGATCTACGGCATCAACTGCCACATCATGACGGCGCTTTTTCGGCGCGCTGCGGGCCGCCGAGGTCGGGAAGACGCCCGGCTGCTGGAAGCCTTTTACGGGCGCCGGCCCCCCGAATCCGGATGCGCCGCGGCGGCCGAACGCCTGCCGGTGGTGACAACCCAGCTGCCGATCTACAACGAACGCAATGTCGTCGAACGGGTGATCGAGGCCGCGGCCCGCATGCACTACCCTCCCGGGCGGCACGAAATCCAAGTGCTGGACGACTCCACGGACGACACCCGGCAGGTGGTGGCGCGCAAGGTGGCCGAACTGCGATCCCGCGGGGTCGACATCGTCCACCTGACGCGCGCCACGCGGGAGGGGTTCAAGGCCGGCGCCCTGCGGGACGGGCTCGCCAGCGCCCGGGGGGAGCTGACGGCGATCTTCGATGCCGACTTCGTCCCGCCCCGAAATTTCCTGTTGCGCACGGCGCCTTACTTCGTCATGAACCCCGCCTTGGGAATGGTGCAGGCCCGCTGGGGGCACCTCAACCGGCGGCAGAGTCTGCTCACCCGGTTGCAGGCCGTCGGGGTCAACGGCCATTTCATGATCGAGCAGTCCGCACGCTCAGGCTCCGGTCTGTTTCTCAATTTCAACGGAACCGCCGGGGTGTTTCGCCAAAAGGCCATCATGGCCGGCGGCAACTGGCAGTCCGACACGCTCACCGAGGACATGGACCTGTCCTACCGGATTCAACTGGCCGGCTGGAAATGCCGTTATCTGGTCGATCTGGTGGCGCCGGCGGAAATTCCGGGCGACATCAACGCCTTTAAAAACCAGCAGTTCCGCTGGGCCAAGGGGTCCATCCAGACGGCCATCAAACTGATGCCGCGGATCTTGCGCTCGCCCGCGCGGCCGTTTGCCAAGTTTCAGGCCTGGATGCACCTGACCCACTACCTGGTCAACCCCCTGATGCTGTTTCTGGCCCTGATGGCCCCGCCGATCCTGGTCAGCGGGCGGCTGCAGCTGCCCGCCGCGGTCTTTGCGCTTTTCGGCGTTCTGCTGCTGGCGAGCTGCTCGGGCCCCTCGCTGCTTTACTGGACGGCGGAGCGGGCGCTGCGAAGGCCCGCGTGGAAAATTCTGCTGCTCCTGCCCTCCCTGGTGTGCTTCGGCTGCGGAATGGCCGTCAACAACACCCGGGCGGTGGCCGAAGCGCTCCTCGGGCGGCCCGGCAGCTTTGTCCGGACCCCAAAGTCCGGCGACCGGCCGATCAGGGCCTACCGCCCGGCCCGCAGCCGCGATTTCGGGTTCGAACTCTTCGCCGGTGCCTGGTGCCTGGCCGGCACCGGCGCCTATTTCCAGGCCGACCACTATCTGGTGGGGCATTTTCTCCTGATCTACAGCCTCGGCTTCACCAGTGTGGGGCTGCTGTCCTGGTGGCAACGCCGGCGCCTGACCTGAGCCCAAATCCGCCCGAGCCAACCGATGCCGTTCGCCCTGACCAGCCTGTCGTTCTGTCTGACCGCCGCCCTGATGGCCTTTTCAGGGCCGATCGGCAAGCAGGGGGCGGGCTTCGGGCTCCTTTACGTGCTGGCCTTCGGCCTGCTGTGGGGCATGGTGCGCACCTTTCCGTCCGGGCTCTCGGCGCCACGCGCCTTCTGGACCATTTTGGGGTTGGGAATCGGTCTGCGGGGCCTTTTTCTGGCCTTTCCCCCCAGCCTGGATGTCAACCGCTACGTCTGGGAGGGCTATCTCCAGCTGCAGGGCCTCAACCCCTACGCCTTCGCCCCCCAGGACCCGCGGCTGCAGCCGCTGGCTTCCGGAAGTCTGCGGGCGGTCTTTGACGGCATTAACCACAAGGACCTCGCCGCCGGCTACCCGCCCCTGGCGCAGCTGCTGTTTCGGGGGTTGGCGGCCCTGCGCGCGGACCCGTTTTTTTTCAAACTGGTGGTGACCCTGGCCGATGCGGCGGTTATGTTGCCGCTGGCGGCCCTTCTGAAGCGCGAGGGACTGCCGGCGGCCCGGCTGCTGTGGTATGCCGCCAACCCGCTGCTGCTGGTCTTTATCGCCGGCGAGGGCCACCTGGACAGCTTGATGGTGCTGCCGATGTGCCTGGGCGTGGCGCTGGTGGCTGCCGGCAGGGCCCGCAGCGGGTTTTTCTGTCTGGGGTGCGCGGCCATGGTCAAATACCTGGCCGCTTTGGCGGTGCCCTTGTTGATCACCCGCCACAACCGACGCCAAAGCCTCTGGGCCCTGATCCCCTGCCTGGCGTTCCTCCCGTTTGCCGACGCGGGCCGTGATCTCTTCGGCTCCCTGGCGGTCTTCGGCGCCCGTATGCATTACAACGATTTTCTGACGGCCGTTTTAAGACCCCTGCTGGGCCCTGCGGGAAGTCTGATCGTGGTGGCCGGGTTGCTGGCCGCGGGCCTGGTGTTGATCTTTCTGACCGTCCCGGACCGCAGCCGAAGCCTGCTGTATGCTTTCGGCTGGCTGCTGCTCTGCATGCCCACCCTGCACCCGTGGTATCTGAGCGTTGTTGCCCCCTTTGCCGCGCTTCTGGCCGCCCCCGCCTGGCTGTTTCTGCAGGCGGCCATGGCCGTCACCTTCCCGGTCCTGGCGGTGGAATATGCCACGGGGGTCTTTCAGGAAATTCACTGGCTGAAGTGGCTGCAATACGGGCCTTTTGTCCTGCTCCTGGTCTGGCCGCACTTCAGGCCGTGGGGGGGGCGCAGGCCGCGCCGGGAGGCGGTCAAGAGCCTCTCGGTGGTGATTCCGACCCTGAACGAAGGCCGTCATCTGACGGCCTGCCTGGACGCCCTGGCAGGCGCGCCCGAAGTCTGCGAAGCTATTGTGGCCGACGGGGGATCCAGCGACAACACCGTTGGGTTGGCCCGCCGGGGTGGGGCCCGGGTGGTGGCTGCACCCCGGGGGCGCGGGCTGCAGATCGCCGCCGGGGTTGCGCG
>JBAPYE010000366.1:0-27052 GCA_049284575.1 Desulfobacterales bacterium | reverse complement strand
GTTAAATCCCGGTCTAACCCCGGGGTATCCGTCAACGTTCCTTTCCGCAAAAACCCCGCACGGTGGAATGAAATGCTTTTTACGCTCTCCTGCAACCCGGGCAAACGGATATCCTTCCAACATAATTTCCCGAGCATTTTTCGAACATTCTGTGGTATTGAACCCATGATCGGACTTCACCCCTGATCCTTTCCACCGGGAGGCCGCCATGAAAAATTTCCCGCACCGCGAACTCGCCCGTCGTCTGTCCGCCGTCATGCCAGAGGACCGGCTGATTTCCGACCCGCTTCGCACCTACGCCTACGGCACCGACGCCAGCGTCTATCGCCTGGTCCCGGAGCTCATCGTCCGGGTCGAAAACGAAACAGAGGTTTTGGAAACCCTGGCCGCATGCCGATGTCTGAAGGTCCCCCTCACCTTCCGGGCCGCGGGCACCTCGCTGTCCGGTCAGGCCCTTTCCGACTCGGTTCTCCTCCTGCTGGGGGTGAAGGGCTTCCGGGAGATCGAAATCCGGCCGGACGGCCAATCCATCCGTCTGGGCGCAGCTGTCCTGGGCGCCCAGGCCAATGCGGCCCTGGCGCCCCTGGGAAAAAAGATCGGCCCCGACCCGGCCTCGGTCAACGCCGCCAAAATCGGGGGTATCGTCGCCAACAACGCCTGCGGCATGACCTCGGGTGTGGACCACAATTCCATGGGCACCCTGCTGTCCATGCGCATGATCCTGGTCGACGGCACGATCCTCGACACCGGCGATCCCGACAGCCGGGCCGCCTTTCGGCGGGAGCGCAAAGATGTCGTGGCGGGCATCCAGGCCTTGGCCGACCGGGTGCGAGGCAACCCGGCCTTGACAGAAAAAATCCGCCAAAAATACGCCATCAAAAACACCTGCGGTTACAGCCTCAACGCCCTCACCAACCACCAGGATCCCATCGAGATGATCGCCCACCTGATGATCGGCTCCGAGGGCACCCTGGGCTTCATCTCCGAGGTGGTCTTTCGGACCCTGCCGGAGGCGTCTCGAAGAGCCGCGGCACTCATGGTTTTCCCGGACACCGCGCGGGCCTGCGAGGCAGTCCTGAAGCTCAAGGACTGCGAGGTCAGCGCCGCCGAACTCATGGACCGGGTGGCCTTGCGCGCGGTGGAGCGCAAACCCGGCATGCCCGCCTGGATTCGGGAGTTGGGCGACCAGGCCACGGCCCTATTGGTGGAAACCGGGGCCGACGACGTGGAGAGCCTGGAGCGCCAGGCCGCCGACATCCGCGCGGCCTTCGCCGGCTTTCCCCTGGCCCATGATTTCGCCTTCACCACCAATCCGGTGGAAATCGCGCAGCTCTGGGAGATTCGCAAAGGCATCTTTCCCAGCGCCTGCGTCGCCCGGCGGCCGGGCACAGCGGTCATCATCGAGGACATCGCCGTTCCCATCCCCCACCTGGAAAGCTGCCTGGGCGAACTCCAGAAGATGTTCGCCGCATACCGTTACGAGAATCCGGTCATCTGGGGCCACGTCTTCGATGGAAACGTCCACTTCGTGCTCACCCCGGATTTCACCGACGCGGCGGAAGTGGAAAAGTACAAGCGATTCATGGACGAAGTGGTCACCCTGGTGGTCGGCCGCTACAACGGCTCCCTGAAAGCCGAGCACGGCACCGGCCGCAACATGGCGCCCTTCGTGGCCCGGGAGTGGGGCCCGGAACTCTACGCCGTCATGCGGGAGATCAAGGCGCTTTTCGACCCCGAGGGGCTGCTCAACCCGGGGACCCTCATCAACGACGATCCCGAAGGCCACGTCCGCCATTTCAAGGCCATGCCCGTGGCCGACCCGGCAGTGGACACCTGCATCGAGTGCGGCTTCTGCGAGCGCAACTGCATGTCCCACGAGTTCACCCTTTCGGCCCGGCAGCGGATCGTCGCCTACCGGGAAATGACCCGGCTGCGGCGGACCGGCGAGAACCCGGCCCGGCTGCGGGAACTGTCCGCGGCCTACCGCTACCTGGGCGACGAAACCTGCGCCGCCGACGGCCTGTGCGCCACCTCCTGCCCGGTGGAGATCGACACCGGGAAACTTATCAAGCACCTGCGCCACGCCCAGCTGCGCCCGCCGGCCCACCGACTGGCCGAGTGGATCGGGGATCACATGGGCACCGTCACCGGGCTGACCCGGCTGGGGCTGGGGGCCGCGAACCGGGTCCACGGGGTCATCGGGTCCACACGCATGCGCCGTCTCAGCGAGACTCTGCGCCGCTGGAGCCGGGGCCGCCTGCCGCTCTGGACACCCTACATGCCGGCCAACGCGGCGGCCATCGCCTGCGTCCCGGTGCGGGCGGCGAACCCCCGCAAGGTCGTCTATTTTCCGTCCTGCATCACGCGGTCCATGGGACCGACCCGGGGCGAGGAGGCGGCCGGCGACGTGCCGGCGGTGACCGCCCGGCTGATTCGCAGGGCGGGCTTCGAGATCATCTACCCGGAAAACATGGCCTCACTGTGCTGCGGTATGCCGTTCGCCAGCAAGGGGATCGACGACGTGGCCGACCAGCGCGCAAGGGAGTTGGGCCGGGCCCTGCTGGACGCCTCGGAAAATGGCCGCCTGCCGGTGGTTTGCGACATAAGCCCCTGCCTGCACCACATGCGGGAAACCCTGGACCGCCGGCTGAAGCTCTACGAACCGATCCGGTTCACCCTGGAGGTCCTCGCGCCGCGCTTGAAATTCCGCCAGCTGCCCGAAACGGTGGCGATCCACACGGTTTGCAGCGCCAAGAAAATGGGGTTGGAAGCGCCCCTGCGACAACTGGCGGAAATGTGCGCGGAAAAGGTCGTGGCCCCCGAGGTGGTCTGCTGCGGCTTCGCCGGAGACCGGGGCTTCACCCACCCGGAACTCAACGCCTTCGGCCTGCGCCGCCTGGCCGAGCAGATTCCCGAGAACTGCGCCGGCGGCTACTCCACCAGCCGCACCTGCGAAATCGGTCTGTCCCATCATTCCGGGGTGAATTACCGCTCGATCCTGTACCTGGTGGACCGGGCGACGGAAGCGGTGACGGCGAGCTGATAACGGAAGATTCCGGCAAAAAACAATTCCATATCTTGCCTGTCTTTTTGCCCGTCTTAGAGGTTACACCCATCGACGCATAGCTCGTATGCGTCGGTGGATGTACCTTGGTGACAAACCGAAATCCGGTGCCGTCTTGCGGAATTATCTGTAAAACGAGGAATGGGGGATGAGGAGTTGGTCTGGCGACTCATGGAACGATCCATGCGCCAGAATGTTGAAGCCAATGAGTGCAGCCTGCGGGGTGGGGTCAAGTTACCCGTCCCCCAGCTTCCGGGGGCGGGATCAAGGCTTGCCGGCGCTGCAGGATGCACGCGCCTTGCGAAGCCTCCCGGCCGTTTTCACGAAAACTCCCGAAAGAGCTCGTACGCGGTCATCCGCCAGGCCTGATTAAGTTATCAGGCCTGGCGGAATGACCGCGTTTCGGCAAATTTCCTTACCGGTCGGGGTTCAGTTCAACCCGCCGGTTCATCCGACGGCCTTCTTCCGTGTCGTTGCTGGCTGCTGGGCGGCTTTCACCGTAACCCACAGCGCGGATGCGTTCACCTGCGATGCCATTTTGGATGAACCAATCGCGGACCGCGTTGGCGCGTTTCTCGGAGAGCATCTGATTGTAGGCTTCCGGGCCGATGCTGCAGGTGTGGCCGGCGACCTCGCCGGTGAGATCCGGATTTTGGTTCACAACTTCGAGGGCCTTCTCCAGCAGGGTGGTGTCCTTGATCACCGCACTGTCGAATTCGAACAAAACAGTGACATCACCCATTATCCAGCAGCCCACTTCATTGACCGTGGCACCCTTCGGCGTGTCGGGGCATTGATCGATGTCATCGGGAACGCCGTCGCCATCGGAATCCAGCGGACCGACCGCAACGACCGGCGCCGGTGCCAGAAAGACCTTGGTCACGAAATCGGCCATGGCGGCGGGGTCGGAAATCTCGTCGGCATTGACGGCGAAGCCGCAGGCGCCGACATCAGCGATACCTTTCATCAGTTTGGCGCCCTTGGCATCGTCGCCCACCTGAACGGTGTAGATGCAAAGGCGATCGCCCATGGCGTCTTTCAATGCCTGGACCGATTGCATGACGGCGTCCTGGTTGATATCCTCGCCATCGCTGACCACCACCAGGGCCACCTGACCCAAGCTCTCCTGCAGTTTCTGGGCGCTCAACTCAACGCCGTCATACATCGGGCTGGTCCCGCCGACGCACTTGAGGGAATCCAACCCTGCGGCCATCTCGCCGCGGTTGTAGGGCGCCGGGCCAAAAAGGGCCAGGGCGTGTTGTTTGTCCAGGCACTCGCCTGAACCAAAGGCCACCAAGGCCGCCTTGGCATCGATGGGGGGCAGGGTTTCATTGATGCCGGAAACGACCTTCTTGGCAAGGGTGATTTTATGGCCGCCCTGGTACTTTTCGGCCATCGAGGAAGACGCATCCATCAGGACCACAAAGGTGTCGACGCTGGAGACGAAAGCCGTACTGTCCAGCTGGGCCGCCTGAAAGGGTTCCGTGGTCATCGGGGGTGCGGTGGCACAGGCTGCAAGCAACCCCATCATCGTCACAATCAGTGAAACAGAAAATAGGCGTCTAAACATGGTTCTCCTCCTTCTCGAATGGGCAAAGCCCGGTAATGGAAAGAACACCTGCGAGTTTGGTGGCAGCGCAAAATTACAATTTGGAAGTTGCACTGCACGTCGATGTCACTGCGGCGTGAAGTTGAGGATCTGAAAGGAAACAATATTCACATTTCCGAAGGTCGCGGTAACAACATAGAATTGATCTCCGATGGTGGTGGCCTGTCGCTATTGCTTGTCCGTAGCTTTTATTACTTTGAAGTACTTGTTGGTGTCAAGCTAAGATTTGACGATCAGCCCTACACGGGTGGTTGTCAAAGATCGGATAAAAGCCTCACACTGATTCTCACACATAAAAAAGGGGCTGCAGCACAATCACTGTAACCCCTTAGTTTAATTGGTACGCCCGGAGGGATTCGAACCCCCGGCCTACGGATTCGAAGTCCGGCGCTCTATCCAGCTGAGCTACGGGCGCATCAGGCAGGGAGCCTCTTACGCGGCGATTGGCGCAATGGCCCCGCAGGTGTTGAGATGGGGTGAGTGATGGGACTTGAACCCACGACAACCAGGGCCACAACCTGGGGCTCTGCCAACTGAGCTACACCCACCATAATAGACTGGCTTTATACCAAATCGTTCGCCACTTTTCAAGGAAATTGTTGGGGCTCAATGTTTTTAAAATACCACTGCACAATCGCCCACCAAGCCTATTGACGGTGACCGGTCTCTCGTATAATATCCGACCTGCTCGATACATCGGCCGTTTTTCAAACAATTTGAGCTGGATATACCGCCAACAGACCACTTCGACAGCCCCAGGCCGCCGGACCTTACGATCCCCTGAATGGATTTTTCTCATGAACAAATTTTACGGTTTTCTGCTGCGCGTAATTATGAGCGCTGTTTTAGCGGTGGTACTAACACGTACGTTTTACCCCGACTTCCGGTTGCCGTTTACCATCGGCCTTGGCCTTTTTTTCCTGGGGATGGCCTATTTTCTGGATTACCTGCGAAACCGGCCCCCCAAAATGTGATGGCCGCGCTTTAAGCTTGGGGCACCTCACCCCACGGGTACCGGCAGCCTCGGAATCCGAATTTTATCCGGCACCAGCCCCGAGAAAATATTTTTTGCACGGCCATCCAACCCTGACCGCCAGAGCATCCCGCAGCGGGGCTTTTTCCGGCACCACCCACCACAGAGGGGAGCGTTCGCCTTGAAACAGATTATCCTGGGTACCGCGGGGCACATCGATCACGGTAAAACCAGCCTGATCAAAGCCCTTACCGGAACCGACACCGACCGTCTCAAAGAGGAGAAACTGCGGGGCATCACCATCGAGCTGGGGTTCGCAGCGCTTGACCTGCCCAGCGGCCAGCACGTGGGCATCGTCGATGTGCCGGGACACGAAAAGTTCATCAAGAACATGGTGGCCGGCGCCACCGGTATCGACATCGTGGTGATGGTGATTGCGGCCGACGAGGGGGTAATGCCCCAGACCCGCGAACACATGGAGATCTGCACGCTTCTGGGCATTCGCCACGGCTTTATCGCGCTGACCAAGATCGACATGGTCGACGCGGAGTGGCTGGAGCTTGCCCAAGAGGACATCATGGAATTCGCCGAGGGCACCTTTCTGGAAGGCGCCCCGGTGGTGCCGGTTTCATCGGTTTCGGGCACCGGGCTGCCGGAATTCATCAAGACCCTCGACGAAATCGCCGCGACGGTGCCCGACCGGCCGTCCACCGGCCTTTTCAGACTGCCGGCAGACCGGGTCTTCAGCATGAAAGGCTTCGGCACCGTCATCACCGGGACGCTGGTTTCGGGGAATGTGAGCGTGGGCGAAACCATCATGATCTACCCGTCAATGATCACCTCCAAGGTCCGCGGCATCCAGGTCCACAATGCGAGCGTCACCGAGGCCCGCGCCGGGATGCGCACCGCGATCAATTTTCAGGGCCTGGACCGGGCCGCGGTCAACCGCGGCGACATGGTCTCGACTCCGGGCGCCCTGAAACCCACCTATATGCTGGACGTGGCCCTGCATTTTTTGGAGAGCAACCAAAAACCGTTGAAACCCAGAACGCGCATACGGTTTCACGCCGGCACAAGCGAAGTTCTGGGCAATCTCGTGCTGCTCGACCGGGACGAGCTGGCCCCCGGAGAGGATACCGTGGCGCAGCTGCGCCTGGACGAACCGGTGACCGGCGTGCGGGATGACCGCTACGTGGTGCGCAGCTACTCCCCGGTGCGCACCATCGGCGGGGGACGCATCGTCAACCCGATCCCCCACAAGCACAAGCGCTTGCGGCCCGAAGTGATCCAAGGCCTGCACCGGATGATGAGCGCCGATCCCGCAGAGCTTCTGGCGTACCTGATCGAGACCGCCGGGTATGAAGGGGTCTCCTTTGGCGACCTCAAGCTCATGACCAACCTTCCCGACAAGCAGCTCACCACCCTTTTGCAGGCCCAGCTTTCCTCACGTGCCGTGATCCAGGTAGACAAGGAGAACCGGCTCTTCATTCATCAGGCAACCTATGAGAGGCTGAAGTCCGAGGCCCTGGAAAACTTGGAGCGCTACCACGGGAAAAACCCGCTTAAGGCCGGGATGCCCAAGGAGGAACTCAAATCCAAATTTCCCCGCCTGAGCCCCAAGCTTTTCACCCTGCTGCTCAACCAGATGCTGCGCGACGACGAAATCGCCCAGGCCGAGGAAACCATAAGGCTGGCGAGCCACACCGTTTCCCTCGGGATCGATCAGGCCGACGTCCGCCACAAGCTGCTCGATATCTACCTGGAAAGCGATCTTCAGCCCCCCTACTTCAAGGAAATTGCCCAGAGTCTGGCGGTCACGCCGGCGCAGGCCCGGGAAGTGCTCACCCTGCTGGTGGATGAAGGCAGCCTGGTCAAGGTCAAGGAAGACCTGTATTTCCACACCCGCAATCTCGAGCGGTTGAAGGAAAGGCTGGTGGCTTTTCTCAACAAAGAAGGTGAAATCTCGACCCCGCAGTTCAAGGATATGACTGGCGCCTCACGTAAATATGTGATACCCCTAATTGAACATTTCGACACCAAAAACGTTACGATTCGAATCGGCGACATCCGCAAGCTGAGGAGGGGGTAACCCGTTGTTTTGCAGAGCCATTTTGGGTCTTTAGGGCCACGCTGAGGGGTAAAAATGGATCCATTTAAAAGCTTCGCTGCCAAACGAATTTTTTTGGGAATCCTCTTTCTGGGGGTGGTATTGTGGTTGATCGGAACGATTCTGGGGTCATTCGAGGCCCCGTCCTCCCCCACCGGCAACGAGATAGCGACTGTTGCCGAGACCCGCGGCGATTCGGCCGGGCATGAACCCGCAGCGGCTGTGAGCCGCACACCAGAAGTTGCCGGCAGCCATCAAGCACCCCGCCCGCCGGCGACGCCCGAAGAAAAAATCGTGGCCGCCCCTGGAACGCCCCCCTCCCCGCCCACAGCCCCCCACGAAACGGCCAAAGCCCCGGCAATTTCACATGGCGAGCCCGCCAAAGCGGCCTCCCACGGGGTGAGCGCCGCAGCGCAAGGACACGACCTGGCCCCCGGGGTTTTATTTGTGGATGCCATCATCATTCCCCTGGACTACGAGCTCAACGAGCGCTTCTGGGGCTGGCGGCCCAACGACATTCTGGACTTCACCGACAACGTCAACAGTTTTCAGCTCGGGGTTCTGGAAGTCACCCGCCGGGCGGTCACGATCCTCAACGAACGCATCTCCCGTACGGGCACCACCGCCGCCTTTGACCCGGACCTTGAAAACGCCATGAACTGGCTGATGATCAAGGCGGAAGATTACTGGCTTCCCACACCGGAGTCCAAGTACAACGAGGCCCTGGACGATCTGCGCAAATACAAGACCAAGCTCGAAAAAGGCAAAGCCACCTTCTACACCCGCACCGACAACCTGATCCCGCTGCTGGCGGCCTTTGAGGACCTGCTGGGCAGCTGCGATGAAAATCTAGTCAAATTCGAGGAGAAGGGCGGCGATCCGGTGAGCTTTTTCGATGCCGACAACTACTTTTACTACGCCCATGGGGTGGCCAGCGCCATGGCCGTCATGCTGGAAGCGATTCACGAGGAGTATTTCAAGACCCTGGAGGCCCGCCGCGCCACCGAAATCCTGCACCACGCCATCGAGTGGTGCCATTACGCCACCAAACTCAACCCCTGGATCATCACCGACAGCAAGCTGGACGGGATCCTGGCCAACCACCGGGCCAACCTGGCGGCCCCCATCAGCCACGCCCGCTTTTACCTCGGGGTTCTGATCAAGACGCTCTCCACGTGACCGCAGCGGCCACCAACGGCAACGAAAGGGCGACTGCTTGCATGCGGCTGCCCTTTTTTTGCTGGGTTGAAGCGTCCAAGGCGGCCGCCTACGCGCCGGAAGTACCGCGCTTTGAACAGGGCACGCTCACAAGCGGGAAACGAACTGGTCGGCAATGCTGTCCAGCAGCAGCATCCCGCGCGGGGTCAGGGCACAGCGTCGGGGGGTAACGACTGCCAGGCCGGCCTGGGTGAGGCGGTTTAGAAGCGCAGCGAAGTGTTTTTCAAACGGCGCTGCAAAAGCCTGGTTGTAGCGCGCAATGTCGATCCCCGCGGTGGTGCGCAAACCGGTGTAAATTGCCTCGATTTGCCGCTGAAGACGATTCAGGGTTTCCCGACCGGCCACGGGCTGCCGCCCCGCCGCCACGTCTTCCAGATAGCGCTTGAGGCTGCGATGGTTCCAGTATCGCCGGCGACCGACGAAAGAATGGGCGGCCGGCCCCAGGCCGATGTAGGGGGCGCCGGTCCAGTATTTTTGGTTGTGCCGGGAGCGCCAGCGCCGTTCGCTTCCCTTCTCGGAACGGGCAAAATTGGAAATCTCGTATTGGGCGTAGCCGTTGGCCTCCAGAAAGGCCACGGTGAACTCGTAAAGGGTGCTCACCGCTTCTGCGGATGCCGGCTGGATTTGGCCTTCACGACGGCGCCGGTCCAGGGGGGTGCCGGGTTCAATGCTCAGCATGTAGCAGGAAATATGGGCAACCCCCAGCGCTGCGGCCTGGGCGAGGTCCGCGCGCCAGCTTTCGCAAGACTGGCCGGGGATACCGTAGATGAGATCCAGCCCGATGTTGTCGAACCCCGCAGCCGTTGCCCACTGGACAGCCTGACGCGCCGCCTCGGCGGAATGCAGCCGGCCAAGCCATTCCAGGAGAGGCGCCTGGAAGGACTGAACTCCGATCTGAAGCCGGTTGACCCCCGCCTGCCGGAAGCCGGCCAACCGCTGGGGCGTCAGGGTGCAGGGGTTGGCCTCCAGGGTGATCTCCACGCCGGCCCGCCAGCGAAACCCGACTCGGGCGGTCGCCAGCAACGCTGCCACGTCCGCAGGCGAAAGCAGCGACGGCGTGCCGCCGCCGATGTACAAGGAGTCGAAGACCAGCCCGCGGGCCGGTGCCAGGACCATCTCCTGGCCAAGGGCGCCCAGATAAGCCCCGCGCCGGGACAGGTCGGTTACCGAGTAGAAATCGCAGTAGGCGCATTTGCGCAGGCAAAAGGGGACATGGATATAAAGCCCGGCCGGCGTCATGGACCCGACCGCCGCCCGCTGCACCGTCGCGGACATGATAGCGCCTCTTTTTGCCAGCCGCCCGCTCAGCGCCGCTTTCCGCGGGTGGCCGCATCTTGACTATCGTTACAGATTATAATAGGTTACGAGCCTATCAGACTTAAACGCGCAATGGGGAGAGGCCGTGGAGCGTTCGTGTCGCCACATTCAGGCCGCCGGCTGGCGGATTCGCATCCAACACCTCACCCCTGCCCCCCAAATTTCCAAAGCTCCGCTGGTCTTTCTCCACGAGGGCTTGGGGTGCATCGAAATGTGGCGGGATTTCCCGGAGCGCTTGTGCGCTCTGACGGGCAGGGCCGGGCTGATCTATGACCGCCGGGGTTATGGGGGCTCCGACACGCTTTGCGGACGGTGGCCCTATGACTATCTGGTTCAAGAGGCCGGCATTTTTCTACCGGAAGTGCTGGATGCCTGCGGCATCGCCCGCGCCGTTCTGGTGGGGCACAGCGACGGCGGCTCCATCGCCCTGTTGGCGGCGGCCTTGCAGGGCAGCCGGGTATGCGCCGCCGTCACCGAGGCAGCGCACGTATTCGTGGAAAACATCACCCTGGCGGGGATTCGCCGAAGCGTGGCGGCCTATCAAAGCACCGACCTGAAGACCCGCCTGGCCGTCTACCATGGGGAGAACACCGAGTGCGTTTTTCGTCGCTGGGCCGACACCTGGCTGGCGTCGGACTTCCAACCGTGGAATATCGAGGTCTATCTGCCCCGGGTGACCTGCCCGCTGTTGATCCTTCAAGGGCGTGAGGATGAATATGCCACCGTCGATCAGGTGCGGCGCATTGCCGCCGGCGTTTCCGGCCCCGCGGTGGTGGACCTGCTGCCCGACTGCGGGCACATCCCCCACTTCCAGGCGCCCGAGGCGCTGTTGGCCAAAACCGTCCCCTTCATTGAAAACCTGGACTGCTGAAAACCGGATCGGCCGCCGCCTCTCCGATATTCCGACATGAAAGATATCGACCTCAACGCCCTTTTACAACGGCTCCAGGAAAACGAGGAAATCGCCCGTAAATTTGCGGCAGTCGAAACCGCTATCCTTTCGATCCTGAAGTTCCGAGACCTTTTCGAGGTCCTGCTCACTGAAATCCGCGAACGGTTCAAAATCCCCTATGTCTGGATCTCGATGATCGAAAACAGCGATCTGCAGAGCCTGATATCTTCCCTGGCAACCTCGGAGATGCTGCGCGACCGCATGAGTATCATCGACCGCCAGGCCTTCCATCAACTGGTGGGCAGCACCATGACGCCGGTACTGGTCAATGAAGGCCTCAAACCTTATTTCAAACTCCTGCCGCAAAAGAAAAAGTACTTCATCAAATCCATGGCCATGGCCCCCCTATCCCTGGATGGGGAGATCATCGGCAGTCTCAACCAAGCGGATTTCTCGGCTGACCGGTTTTCACCGGGAATCGATACCAGCCTGCTCGAGCAGCTGGCGGTCAAGGTTTCCCTGTGCCTGTCGAATGTCACGGCCCATGAAAAGCTCCGCTACATGGCCTTTCACGACCCACTGACCGGCCTCCTCAACCGGCGGGTGATGGAAACCGTTTTGCAGCGCGAATTCAACCGCGCCCGCCGCTACAAAAGCCCCCTGTCGGTGGTCTTCATCGACCTGAATGATTTCAAGGGGGTCAACGATACCTACGGCCATGACTGCGGCGATGACATGCTCCAGTTTCTGGGAAGCAACCTGGTTAAAATGAGCCGCGATTCCGACGTCGTGGCCCGCTTCGCCGGAGACGAGTTCGTTCTGATCCTGCCGGAGACGACGGCTGAAAACGCGGAGCATCTGATGGAGCGAATTTGCACCTACCTGCATGACACCCCGCTGAAAATGGGCCAAAAAAAAACAACCTGCACCATTAGCTACGGGGTGGCCAGCACCCGCGACCCGCTGCTGCGGGACCCCGCCGCCCTTCTGAAGGCCGCCGACGATCGCCTCTACGAGGCAAAGGCGCGCTTGAAATCATTGCCCAGAAAACGCCGCAAAAACGAACAGCTGCCCTGAAAAACCGTCATTTTTAGCCGCCCGCAGAAACAGGCAAAGGCCCTGCCGCCAGAAGGTGCGGCAGGGCCTTTGCGACGTTTGAATGGGGGCTTGAAAACTGACAACCAAAAATCGAGGGCCTCGCTAAAAACAGCTCCCGGCCCGGGGTGTCTTCCGGCCCGTCCACCCCATTGCCACCGGCACCACCCGACCTAAAATGCGGGGGTGAGCGGGCGGCCTTTTAGACGAACCAGCGCTTGGCAAAATTTTGTGGGCCATCCGTTCTGCCCCGGCCCCCGCTACTTGTCAGTCGGGGTCGCTTTCAAGTCCGATTCCGAAGCGGTTGCGACAGGACCTTCCTCACTGACCGGCTCCGCGGCAGGGGCAGCCGACACCGCAGGGGGTTCGGGTGCGGCCGCGGCGCTACCCGCGGTTTCGGATTTTTCGACAGCTTTCGGCTTTGCGGGGGCTGCCGGTTCCTTTTTCTTTTTGGGCCTTTTGGTTGGTTCCCCCACCAGTTCCACCAGGGAGATCGGCGCGGCATCACCCGGTCTGCGGCCGATTTTCACAACCCGCGTGTATCCGCCCGCAACCGAGCCGAAGCGCGCCTGGGCGGTTTCAAAGAGTTGGTGCACAACGTTTTTTTCGCGCACAATGGCCATCGCTTGACGTCGTGCATGCAGGTCACCGCGCTTGGCGAGCGTGACAATGTGGTCGGCCCAGCGTTTGAGTTCCTTGGCCTTGACATCGGTGGTGCGGATACGATCGTATTTCAGCAGCGAGGTCACCATGTTGCGAAACATGGCATCCCGGTGACTGCTGGTACGGCTTAACTTGACGCCTGCTTTCTGATGTCTCATCGGATTATCTACTCTCCTTCCTCTGCCTCTTCCTCGGGAGGCATAAACCCTTCAAGCTTCATTCCCAGAGAAAGGCCCATTTCACTCAAGACTTCCTTAATCTCGTTAAGGGACTTGCGACCGAAATTTTTGGTCTTGAGCATTTCGTTTTCGGTTTTCTGCACAAGTTGAAAGATCTTGAGGATATTGGCGTTTTTCAGGCAATTGGCACTGCGAACGGAAAGTTCGAGTTCTTCAACACTGCGATAGAGGTTTTCGTTGAACTGCGGTTCCAACCCGCGGTCGGCGCCTCGTTCCCTGTCCGGTTCGGCCTCTTCATCGAAGTTGATAAACGTGGTCATCTGATCTTTGAGGATTTTGGCGGCGTAGGCCACCGCATCCTCGGGCTGCACGCTGCCGTCTGTCCAAACTTCCAAGGTCAGTTTGTCATAGTCGGTGCGCTGCCCCACCCGAGCATTGCCGACGACGTAGTTGACCCGTTTGATCGGCGAGAATACGGCATCGATGGGGATGGTGCCCACCGGGGCGTCCTCATCCTTGTTGTTCTCGGCCAGCGAGTAGCCCTTGCCGATTTTGACCGCCAGGGTCATCCGCAGTTCGGCCTCCTCTGAAAGGGTGGCGATATGCTGGTCCGGGTTGAGGACTTCGACGCGGCCATCACCGCTGACAATGTCGCCGGCGGTCACCGTGCCTTCACCTTTGCCAACGATGGTCACGGTTCGTGTTTCGGGGTCCGAGACTTTGAGTCTGACCTGCTTCAGATTGAGGATGATCTCCGAGACGTCTTCGAGGACCCCGGGAACCACGCTGAATTCATGCATCACGTCTTCGAACTTGACCGATGTGATGGCGGCCCCGTAAAGGGACGACAGAATAATCCGCCGCAACGCATTGCCGCAGGTAATCCCAAAACCCCTTTCAAGGGGTTCGCAGATAAACTTGCCATAAGACGCTGTGCTCTCGGAGTGCAGCCGATCGGGCTTGATCATCCCGCGCCAGTTCATATGCATTAGTCCGTTAGATGACATTTCAAATTCTCCAGTTATTTTTCAGAAAATATCCCATCGTAACCGGGGGTGGTCACCCGAAAACAGACGTGCGTCTCTAGATATGATCTGATGAAGCGGCGAGTCCAGGTTACTTGGAGTAGAGCTCGACAATGAGCTGTTCCTGAATCGGCATGGTCAGATCTTCGCGAACCGGAAGGTTCTTGACGGTACCTTTCAGGTTATCTTTTTCCAGTTCCAACCACTGGGGAACCCCCCTCCGAACGACTGCAGCGAGGGCGTCTGAAATGGCCTGAATTTTCCGGCTTTTTTCCTTAACCTCGATGACATCACCCGCCTTAACCTGGTAGGAGGGGATGTTGACCTTCTGCCCGTTGACCAGCAAATGGTTGTGCTGCACCAACTGGCGCCCCTGGGAGCGGGAGTTGACGAAACCGAGGCGGTAGGTCACGTTGTCAAGTCGGGATTCCAACTGCACCAGCAAATTAGTGCCGGTGATCTCTTTTTTGCGCTCCGCCCGCTCGAAAAACAGACGGAACTGTTTTTCGGTCAGACCGTACATTCTTTTGACCTTTTGCTTCTCACGGAGCTGAACACCGTAATCCGAGGTTTTGCCACGGCGCCGCTGTCCATGCTGACCGGGCGGGTAACCGCGCCGATCAAAAGCACATTTGTCGGAATAACACCGATCACCCTTCAAGAAAAGTTTCAAATTCTCACGTCTGCAGATGCGGCAAACCGAGCCAGTATATCGCGCCAAATCTTCCTCCTTCTTTGATCAACAGCAGGCGGCAGCGGCTATCCGGGATAGCAAAAAAGCCGGTGACTTTCCGGCTACACGCCCCAACCGTCAAAAAGGTATTGTGGGGGTCCTTTAAACTCTCCGACGTTTCGGCGGGCGGCACCCGTTGTGGGGAATCGGCGTCACGTCCTTGATCATCAGCACGTTGAAGCCGGCTGCCTGCAGCGACCGAAGGGCCGACTCGCGTCCGGCGCCCGGCCCCTTGACATACACTTCGACGTTTTTCATGCCGTGCTCCATGGCCTTGCGGACCGCATCCTGGGCGGCCATCTGGGCGGCAAAAGGGGTGCTTTTGCGCGACCCCTTGAACCCCTGGGACCCGGAACTCGACCATGCCACGACGTTACCCCCCGGATCGGTAATGGAAACGATGGTGTTGTTGAAGGTCGATTGTATATGGACAACCCCGGTGGGGATGTTCTTTTTTTCTTTTTTCTTAACTCGGGTTCTTTTCGCCATGAGATTGGTTCCTGTGGGTTAAATGATTACTTCTTCTTGGCCGCGCCCTTTTTCTTGACCGCCGAACGCCGGGGACCTTTTCGGGTCCGGGCGTTGGTGCTGGTGCGTTGGCCGTGCACCGGCAGAGACTTGCGATGGCGCAGGCCGCGGTAGCACCCTAAATCCATCAAGCGTTTGATGTTCATCGAGACATCGGTGCGAAGCTCACCCTCCACCTTGAAACCGTCGATGAGCTTACGAATGTCGTTGGTCTCGGATTCCGTCAAATCATCGGTTTTGGTGTCAGAGGGGATGCTCAACTTTTCAAGGATCTGTTTTGATGTGCTCCGACCGATCCCGTAGATGTAGGTCAACCCAATCTCAACCCGTTTGTTTTTCGGTAAATCTACGCCCGCAATTCTTGCCAAAGCTGCTCCTCCTCTATCCCTGCCGCTGTTTGTGACGTTTGTTCTCGCAGATGATTCTGACTACTCCTTTTCTACGGACAATCTTGCATTTGCTGCAAATTTTTTTGACGGATGATCTGACTTTCATTGATCGCTTCCTTGTGCAATTATGGTTGCCGTCGCCGGTTCCCAGGGGCCCGGCTCAGAGATTTATCGGATTGACTGGCCAGACCCCCCTATTTGGAGCGGTAGGTGATCCGGCCGCGAGTCAAATCGTAGGGGGACAGTTCCACATTCACGGTGTCGCCCGGCAGAATTTTGATAAAGTGCATCCGCATTTTACCGGAGATGTGCGCCAGTATCCGGTGGCCATTTTCAAGTTCGACCTTGAACATGGCATTTGGCAGGGTTTCGATGACCTTGCCCTGGACCTTGATCGGTTCTTCTTTCGCCATATATCCCTCTTCGCGGTTTTTAAACCATTATGCCGTCTCACGGCGGAGGCCGCAGGTGAACTTAGCGCCCCCCGCGTCCGCGGATTCCGCCCTTCTTGAGAAACCCCTCATAATGGCGGCTGAGCATGTGGGACTCCATCTGGGCCACGGTATCGATCGCGACCCCGACAACAATCAAGAGGGCAGTACCACCGAAATAAAACGGCACGTTAAATTTCTGAATCAGGAAAGAAGGAAGCACACACACGGCCGAAACGTATATCGCGCCACCCAGGGTGATGCGGGTGAGAACCTTGTCAATGTAATCCGCGGTACGCTTGCCGGGGCGTATCCCGGGAATGTACCCGCCGTATTTTTTCATGTTGTCGGCGACGTCGACGGGGTTGAAGGTCACGGCCGTGTAAAAGTAACAGAAAAAAAAGATAAAACCAACATATATCAAATTGTAGACGATGTTTCCGGGATGCATCGCGTCGGCCACCGTCTTCATCCAGGGGACATTGACGAAGCTGGCAATCGTAGCCGGGAACATGATGATCGACGAGGCGAAGATCGGAGGAATAACCCCGGACGTATTGATCTTGAGGGGCAGGTGGGTGCTTTGCCCGCCGTACATCCGCCGCCCCACAACCCGCTTGGCATATTGAACCGGGATTCGTCGCTGCCCCTGCTCCACAAAGACGATCGCCCCGACCACCACCACCATCATGACCAGCAGCAGGATGACCAGGAAAATCCCCATCTCTCCGGTGGACATCAGCTGGAAGGTATTGCCGGTGGCGGAGGGAATGCCGGCTACAATCCCGGCGAAGATAATCAGTGAAATCCCGTTGCCGATGCCGCGCTCGGTAATTTGCTCTCCCAGCCACATAATAAAGGCCGTTCCGGCCGTCAGGGTCATGACCGTCATCAGCCGAAAACCCCAACCGGGGGTGATCACCACCGATGCGCCGCCGGGAGCGGCCATGGTCTCAAGCCCGACGCTGATGCCAAACCCCTGGATGATACTCAGCACCACGGTACCATAGCGGGTGTACTGGGTGATCTTTTTGCGCCCGGCCTGCCCCTCTTTGGAGAGCCGCTCAAGATGGGGAACCACCACGGTCAGCAGCTGCAGAATAATCGATGCGCTGATGTAGGGCATGATCCCCAGGGCGAAAACGGAAAGCCGCTCCAGGGCGCCGCCGGAAAACATGTCGAAAAGACCGAGCAGGGTTCCCTGGGCCCTTTCGAAAAAAGATGCCAGCGCGACCGCATCGATGCCGGGGGTCGGGACGTGGACGCCGATCCGGTAGACCAAGAGAAGCCCGAGAGTGTAGAGAATCCGTTTCTTGAGCTCCGGTATCTTGAAGATCGACTGGAAGCCGGCTCCGACCATATCAGCGTACCTCGACCTTCCCACCGGCGGCGGTAATTTTGTCCGTGGCGCTTTGGCTTACCTTACTGAGTTTGATGGTGAGGGGGAAGTCGATTTCACCCACCCCGAGCAGTTTAATCCCGTCACTTTTTCCCTTGACGAGCCCGCTTTTGTAGACAGCCACCTCGTCGACGACGCTGCCGCTCTCGAATTTGGCCAGATCACGCACATTGATGACGGCGAAATTTTTCTTGAAAATGTTGGTAAATCCCGATTTCGGGAGTCGGCGGTGAATGGGCATCTGCCCACCTTCGAAGCCGGGGCGAACCCCGCCGCCGCTGCGGCTGTTCTGTCCCTTGGTACCCCGGCCGGCAGTTTTACCCGTCCCCGATCCGACGCCTCTGCCCAGTCGCTTGCGCGCCTTGCGGGAACCTTCGGCAGGGGAAAGTTCGGAAAGCTTCATTGTATCTCCTCGACTTTTACCAGATGGGGGATGTGATTCACCATCCCACGGATGGACGGTGTGTCTTCCAATTCGACGGAATTGTTCATCTTTCGCAGACCGAGACCCCGAACGATCTTCCGATGTTTTTCGGGCTTCCCGACCACACTTCTGACCAGCGTTACTTTGATCTTAGCAGCCATTTACTCTACCTCTTATGCCAGCTCTTCGACGCTTTTTCCGCGGCGGGCTGCGACCTGTTCCCGGCTCTGAATCTGCTTCAGGCCGGCAATGGTGGCTTTCACGACGTTGTGCGGATTGGGGGACCCCAAGCTCTTGGTCAGAATGTTCTGAACGCCGACAGCCTCGAGCACCGCGCGCACCGCGCCACCGGCAATAACACCGGTGCCCGCGGCAGCGGGCTTGAGCATCACCCGTCCGGCGCCGAACTTTCCGACGACTTCGCAGGGGATCGTGCCATCGATCAGGGGAACCGGAATCATGCTTTTCTTGGCTTTTTCTACGCCTTTGCGAATTGCCTCAGGAACCTCGCCGGCCTTGCCCAGACCGTACCCGACTTTGCCCTCACCATCCCCGACGACCACGATGGCGCTGAAGCTGAATCTTCTGCCACCCTTGACGACCTTGGCCACCCGACTGATGTGCACCACCTTGTCGATAAACTGATTTTCATCTGTATCTTGTTTGAACAAGGGTATTCCTCCTTAGGTTAAAAATCCAACCCGCCCTCACGGGCGCCGTCGGAGACAGCCTTGACCCGGCCGTGGTACAGGAAGCCGTTGCGGTCGAAGACAACGCTTTTAATGCTCTGATCGAGGGCCCGCTTGGCCACCAGTTTACCGACGAGAACGGCGCGGGCGGTTTTGCCCTTTAGCTCGCTGTTTTCCCCGACCTCCTTTTCAAGGCTGGAGGCCGCCACCAGGGTACGCCCGGCAACATCGTCGATCACCTGGGCGTATATATGCTTTGCACTGCGGAAAACACTCAGCCGCGGCTGCTCGGGCGTTCCGGTGATGCGCTTCCGAATTCTGGCCTTTCGCTTCAGCCGTGCCTTTCGCTTTGAGTCTATCGCTCCCATTTTACTTTTCCCCGTTTCTCCCTGAAACCGTCAACGATCACGCCAACCCCTATTTGGTGCCGGTCTTTCCGGCCTTGCGCTGAATGTATTCCTCGGCATACTTGATCCCTTTGCCCTTGTAGGGTTCCGGGGGCCTGAGGCGCCGAATGGAGGCGGCCGCCTGCCCCAGCACCTCTTTGTCGATGCCGGAGAGCTTGATGATGGTGTTGCGGTCGACTGTTGCAGACACCCCCGCAGGCAGTTCGAAATCGATGGGGTGTGAGTACCCCAGGTTAAGAACGATGCTGTTGCCCTTGACTTCCGCCCGATAGCCGATGCCGTTGATCTCCAACACCCGCTCGAAACCCTGGTGGGTCCCGTGCACCATGTTGGCCACCAGGCTGCGGGTCAAGCCCTGCAGCGCCTGATTGATACGATTGTCTTCAGCCATCACGACGTGCAGACTACCGCCTTCGACCTTTAACTTCATAGCCGGATGCACCGTTCGGGTGAGGGTGCCCTTGGCGCCCTTGACCGTGACTATCTGATCCGTGAAAACGACGTCGACTTTTTCGGGAATCGGAATTGGTTTTTTGCCAACTCGTGACATGAATTGCTCCTCTGTTCTTGATCACCGGTCAGGTTTACCAGACGTTGCAGAGAATTTCTCCGCCCAGATGCTCCCGGCGGGCCTGCTTATCGCTCATCACCCCCTTGGAGGTGGACAAGATTCGCACTCCCAGGCCATTGAGCATCGGTTTGACCTCCGTGCTTTTCGCATACGTGCGTCGGCTCGGTTTGCTGACCCGCTCAATTCCGTAAATGGCATGCAGACCATCGTCGGTATATTTAAGGTAAACCCGGAGAATTCCCTGTTTGTTGTCCTTGATGAACTTGTAGTTGCGAATATACCCTTCGTCTTTTAAGATCTTGGCCATTTCACACTTCAAATTTGACCCGGGGATATCGACGCTGTTGAATTTCGCTTTCCCGGCATTTCGGATGCGGGTCAACATATCCGCAACTGTATCGCTCGATGCCATGCTTCTCTCCGTTTATCTGCTTGGTTTGATTTGTTATAATGCGGTCGCAAAGGCCGGCAAACCGCTTACCAACTGGATTTGACAACGCCCGGCAACTGCCCCTCGGAAGCAAGGTTTCGAAAGCAGATACGGCAGATTCCGAATTTCCTGATGTATCCTCTTGGTCGGCCGCACATCGGGCAGCGGTTGTAGGCCCGCACTTTGAATTTCGGCTTCGCCTGTGACTTTAACATTAACGCTTTTTTGGCCAAAATTTCCTCCTTGAAACCTTTGTGTCGGCTGTTGGGAGCCGGGGGCGGCGCTCTCACCTGTGCGCGCTAGTTTTTAAACGGCATACCCATCAACTTGAGGAGTTCTTTCCCCTCCTGGTCGGTCTTTGCACTGGTCACGATGGAAACGTTCAGACCGTTGATCCTGTCAATTTTGTCGTAGTCGATTTCCGGAAAGATAATCTGCTCGCGGATGCCCAGCGAGTAGTTGCCGCGGCCGTCAAAGGCCTTTCCGGAAATTCCCCGGAAGTCGCGAACGCGGGGCAGGGCAATATTGACGAGTTTGCTCATAAAGTCGTACATCCGACTGCGGCGAAGGGTCACCATGCACCCGATGGGCATACCTTCCCGAAGCTTGAAAGCGGCAATGGACTTTTTCGCCCGGGTGATGACCGGCTTCTGTCCGGAAATCAGGGTCAACTCCTCCACCGCCGAGTCCAGCAGCTTCATGTTGTGAATAGCTTCCCCCATCCCGACGTTCAGGACGATTTTCACAAGCCCCGGGACCTGCATGGGGTTTTTCAACTTCAAGGTCTCCATCAACTGGGGGACCATTTGCGTTTGGTAGGTTTCTTTCAACTGCGACATGATGTGCCTCCGAAACACGATCCTTAAAAAATGACGTTAGGCGTCGATGATTTCACCGCATTTACCGCATGCGCGGACTTTTTTTCCGTCTTCGAGGGTTTTGATTCTGATCCGCGACGGTTTGATGCATTTGTTGCACATCAGCATCACATTGGACAACTGAATCGGCGCCTCTTTCTCAAGGATGCCGCCCTGCCGGTTTTGGGCACTGGGCTTGACGTGGTGCTTCAAGAGGTTGATGTTTTCGACCAGAACGCGTTTCTTTTCCTTGTTGACGCGCAGGATCTTGCCGATCTTCCCCTTATCCTTGCCGGCAATGACCTTGACTTTATCGTCTTTTTTCAATCGACATTTTTCCATGATGTTAACCTGCTTCTCCCATGGGCCCGGTCTGTTTAGATAACTTCGGGGGCGAGCGAAATGATTTTCATGTACCGCTTGGCCCTCAACTCTCTTGCCACCGGTCCAAAGATACGGGTGCCAATCGGCTCTTTTTGCGCATTGACCAGAACGGCCGAATTGTCGTCGAATCGGATAAAGGAACCGTCGTTGCGGCGAATCTCCTTCTTGGTGCGGACAACGACCGCTTTGAGGACATCCCCCTTTTTGACCTTGGCGTTGGGGATCGCTTCCTTGACCGCCACGACAATGATGTCGCCAATGCTCGCATATCTTCTTCGGGAGCCGCCCAAGACCTTGATGCAACTCAGCACCTTCGCCCCGGAATTGTCCGCTACCGTGAGTCTTGTTTCCGCCTGAATCATTTTTTTATCCCTTTGGCCTAAACGGCTTTTTCGACGATTTTACTCACCCGCCATCTTTTGGTTCTGCTCAGCGGGCGGGATTCGGTAATGACGACCTTGTCTCCGGTCTGGCAGGAATTGGCCTCGTCGTGGGCAGCGAACTTAGACTGCCGACGGATGAATTTTTTATAGAGCCTGTGCTTTACCAGTCTCTCGACCAGGACCACAACCGTCTTATCCATTTTATCGCTGACAACCTTACCGACCAGCTGTCTTTTCAATCCTCGGTTTTTCATGGCAGCCACTATTCTTTTATTGATTCTGTTCAATAATAATCGTTTTCAGCCGTGCGACATCACGCCGGGTCTGTTTCAGCTTGGCGGAGTTTTCCAGTTGGCCGCTTTCAGCCTGAAACCGGAGGGTAAACAGGGTCTCTTTCAGCTCGGACAGCCGGCGAAACTGTTCCTCCTGACTCATATCTCTAATCTCAGACGCTTTCATTAGACCTCGCTCCTCTGGATGAATCGTGTTTTAACCGGCAATTTGTGCGAGGCCAGGCGCAAGGCTTCCTTGGCCATTTCGGTGGAAACTCCGGTCATTTCATAGAGTATCCGCCCGGGGCGAATCACCGCGACCCATCCTTCAGGCGCGCCTTTACCCTTACCCATCCGAACTTCGGCCGGCTTCTTGGTGAAGGGTTTGTCCGGAAAAATCCGGATCCAAAGTTTTCCGCCGCGCTTGACGTGGCGTGTCATGGCAATACGCGCAGCCTCGATCTGTTTTGAACTGATTTTGCCGCATTCCACCGCTTGGAGACCGTATTCCCCAAAGTTGAGGTCACTCCCGCGGTGGGCCGTGCCTCTCATCCGACCCTTCTGAACTTTACGAAACTTTACTTTTTTGGGAATCAGCATTTCCTTGATCTCCTGTCGCAGACCCTATCTTGGGTGGCGCCATGTTGGCGCTCAAGCGCCGGGCGCCGGGCTACCGCCGTCTTGTGACCGGGGCAACCGCGGCCGGCTTTGGGAGGCGTGATCAGCGGCCTTCCAGTTCGGGCTGGTTCTTTTTGAGGATTTCCCCTTTGAAGATAAAAACCTTCACACCGATGGCGCCGTATGTGGTGCGCGCTTCCGTAAACCCGTAGTCAATGTCCGCCCGCAGCGTATGCAGCGGCACCCGCCCCTCCCGGTACCACTCGGTGCGGGCCATTTCAGCGCCGCCAAGACGCCCGGCGCAAATAATTTTTATCCCCTGAGCACCGAAGCGCATAGCAGAGGTCACCCCCCGTTTCATGGCCCGGCGAAAAGCCACGCGGCGCTCCATCTGCATGGCAACGTTCTCGGCCACCAACTGGGCGTCAATCTCGGGCTTGCGAACCTCTTGAATGTCGATCAGTACTTCCTGAGCGGTGTATTTCTGCAGTTCTTTTTTCAAAAGCTCGATTTCAGAACCCTTTTTACCAATCACAATTCCCGGCCTGGCCGTAAAGATGCGGAGTCGGACCCGTTTGGTGGATCGCTCGATTTCAATCTTGGAAACACCCGCGTGATGAAGCCGTTTCTTCAGGAACTTGCGGATATTGAAATCTTCCAAGATATAATCGGCGTACCTCTTGCCGCCATACCATCTCGAATCCCACGTCTTGACGATGCCCAATCTCAAACCGATTGGATTAACTTTCTGGCCCAAGCTCCTTACCTCCTTCTTTACGCCGTCTCTTCGGCTAAGATGACCGTGATGTGACTGGTTCGCTTTAGAATCCGGGAGCCTCTCCCCCGTGCCCGCGCCCGAAAACGCTTCAGGCTTGGCCCCTGGTCGACAATAATGTTGCGAATCACCAGCGCGTCGACATCCATGCCGTCAACCTGGTCGGCATTGGCCACGGCGGAACGCATCGTTTTTTCAACGATGCCGGCGGCTTTCTGGGGCATGAACTTCAAGATGTTCAACCCTGCTTCGACCGGTTTCCCCTTCACGGCGCCCACAAGCTTTCGAACCTTCAGAGGGGAAATCCGAACATATTTTGCAATTGCTCTAGCCTCCATGCCAGCTATTCCCTTTTCTAAAATTTTAGGGCGAAACATCGGCCCTTATTTTTTGACTTTTGACTTTTTGGATCCAGCGTGGCCATAGAACGTGCGGGTCGGGGAGAATTCGCCCAGCTTGTGCCCCACCATATTTTCCGTCACGAAGACCGGAACGAATTTTTTCCCGTTATGAACAGCCAAGGTGATGCCAACCATCTCAGGGATAATGGTGGATCGCCGCGACCAGGTCTTGATCACCCGGTTGCTGCGGGTCTCCTGGGCTGTCGTAACTTTTTGCATGAGTTTCGGCTCGATATAGGGGCCTTTTTTTAACGACCTTGGCATGATGTCTCCTCAACCTATTTTTTCGTGCGCTTTTTAACGATATAACGGTCACTGCGCTTATTGGTGCGTGTCCGGTAGCCCTTGGACTTCTGCCCCCAAGGGGAACAGGGGTGGCGGCCACCGGAGGAACGACCTTCACCGCCCCCCATCGGGTGATCCACCGGGTTCATGGCCACACCGCGCACCTTGGGCCGCCAGCCAAGCCAGCGTTTGCGCCCGGCTTTACCCAGTGCGATATTGCCGTGTTCGGTATTGCTGACCTGGCCGATGGTGGCCTTGCACTTCAGCAAGACCATGCGCACCTCCCCCGAGGGCAGCTTCACCAGGGCGTAGCGATCCTCCTTGGCCACCAATTGGGCGAAGGTCCCGGCGCTGCGAACGATCTGGCCGCCTTTGCCAAGCTTCAACTCGATATTGTGAATCTGGGTGCCAAGCGGGATGTTGCTTAGCGGCAGCGCGTTGCCGGGCTTGATATCGGCCTCCGGCCCGGCCATCACCGTCTCGCCCACCGAAAGTTTGAGCGGCGCCAAAATATAGCGCTTTTCGCCGTCCAGATAGTGCAGCAGGGCGATGCGCGCCGAACGGTTGGGGTCGTATTCAATCGCCGCAACCTTGGCGGGAATGCCGATTTTGTCGCGCTTGAAATCGACCACCCGGTAGTGGCGCTTGTGCCCCCCGCCGCGGTGGCGGGCGGTTATGCGCCCATTGACGTTGCGCCCGCCTGATTTTTTGGCGGTCCGCAGCAACCCCTTTTCAGGTGAGGTTTTGGTGATTTCATCAAATGGGGCGTATTCTTGAAACCGGCGTCCAGGTGATGTTGGTTTAACTTTCTTAACAGCCATTGCTTTATTCCTCGCTTCTAAACCCCATCAAAAAAATCGATTCGCTCCCCGGGCATCAGCTTAACGATCGCCTTCTTCCAGTCCTTGCGCTTGCCCATAATCCGGCCGCGCTGTTTGCGCTTGCCCTTGACCTGCAGGGTGCGCACCTGGGACACCTTGACGTTGAAGAGGGTTTCGACGGCGTTGGAGATTTCAATGCGATTGGCCCGCCGGTCGACCTCAAAGGAGAATTGATTGTGGGTCTCCTTTTGGTGGTTCGTTTTTTCAGTATCCAGGGGACGCTTGACGATATCGTAAGGATTCATGCGAGCCTCCTTTCAATGCCCTGAATGGAAGGCTCGAGCAGCACCAGCGTGCCGCAGTTCAGCACGTCGTATACGTTGAGCCCCTCACAGCGCAGGACCTTGACCGACGGCACGTTTCTGGAGGAAAGCTCCAAATTCGGGTTTTCAGCGTCGGTGACGATCAGTGTTTTGCCAAGGTTGAGGCCCTTCAGCAATTCCACGAATCTTTTGGTTTTGACCTCTTCGAGGTTGAACTGATCTATCACGACCAGTTGCTTTTCCTGGCACTTGCTGCTCAAGGCCATTTTTAGGGCCAACTTACGGACCTTCTTGGGGACCTTGTAGCCGTAGGACCGCGGGTTGGGACCGAAGACGGACCCCCCGCCTTTCAGCAGGGGCGATTTGATGTCGCCGCGGCGCGCCCGCCCGGTGCCCTTCTGCTTGAAAAGTTTGCGCCCGCTGCCGACAACATCGCTGCGATGCTTGACCGCGGCGGTCCCGGCCCTGCGGTTGGCCAGCTGCATGGTGACCACGTCATGCAACACCGAGGATTTGACGGGGACATCGAAGATGCTGTCCGCAAGGTCGACCGTGGAGACCTTTTCACCGCTTGTATTGAGAACATCAAAGACAGGCATAGCATACCTCATTTCAAACCACTGGCACTGCGGGAATCTGACCGGCCCAGCCGGTATCTCGCCCTTCCTGCTGCCAACGATCTTTAAGGACGTGTTTTCGTTTTCCTGATTTCGATAATGCCGGACTTGGATCCGGGCACAGCACCTTTGAGAAGAATCAGGTTTTGCTCCGGCCGGATGTCGACAATTTCCAGGTTCCGGACGGTCTTGCGTTCAACACCGTAGTGACCCGGCATTTTTTTGCCTTTGACCACCTTGGAAGGCCAGGCGCTGCACCCGACGGAACCGGGAATCCGCTTGCTGTGGCAGCCATGGGTCTGTCCGCCGCCGCTGAACCCGTGGCGCTTTATGACGCCGGCAAAACCGCGGCCCTTGGAGAGCCCCGCCACATCGACCTTTTCGCCGATCGCAAACAGATCGCTGCTGATCGCCTGTCCCAGCTTGAACTCATCGGGCTTTTCGGCCGAAAATTCGCGCAACACCCTGAAGCACTGCCCCCCGGCCTTCTGGAAATGCCCCTGCAGCGGCTTGTTCGTGCGGTTCTGCCGCTTCTCGTCAAAGGCCAGCTGGAGCGCGTTATAGCCGTCGGTGGTTTCGGTTTTGATCTGGGTTACCATGCAGGGACCCGTCTGGACCACCGTGACGGGCACAAAGTTGCCATCGGCATCGAAGACGCCCGTCATCCCAATCTTTTTTCCTAACAGTCCTCTACACATCGCGATAAAGCCCCTATCCTACAGTTTGATCTCGACATCGACCCCTGGCGAGAGATCCAGTTTCATCAGCGCATCGACCGTCTGCTGCGTCGGTTCGAGAATATCCAGCAGCCGCTTGTGGGTTCGCATTTCAAACTGCTCTCGCGACTTCTTGTCGACATGCGGCGAGCGCAGTACGCAAAACTTGTTGATCCGCGTGGGCAGCGGGATCGGGCCCACGACCTTGGCGCCTGTCTTTTGCGCCGTATCAACGATATCGGTGGCCGACTGGTCGAGGAGCTTGTGATCGTAGGCCCTGAGCCTGATCCTGATTTTGGTATTCATCATCATGATAACAACCGCTTTCTTTATTCGAAGATTTCGGCTACCACGCCGGCGCCGACCGTGCGGCCGCCTTCACGGATCGCAAACCGCACCTCTTTTTCCATCGCGATCGGCGTGATCAGCTCCGCGGAGATCGTCACGTTGTCGCCCG
>JBAPYE010000365.1:0-6193 GCA_049284575.1 Desulfobacterales bacterium | reverse complement strand
CCCCGAAGCCGGCGGCCGCCGCCGTCGCCGACGGGACCCCGCTGGTCGCCCCGATGCCCGGCATGATCGTTTCCTACAGCAAACAGGTCGGCGACGCCGTCGCCGAGGGGGAAACCGTGGTGATCCTGGAAGCCATGAAAATGGAAAACGCCCTGCCGGCCCCGGTGGCCGGGACCATCAAGGCCATCACGCGCAAGAGCGGCGACTCGGTGGCCAAAAACGATGTGCTGGCCGTCATCGGTTAGCCCAGCGTCATCCGCAAAAACGGGCAAACGCCGGCTTGTCCGGCGTTTGCCGCGTCACTATCCCGCAGCACACAGGGAGGGGGTTGCAGCAATGAAAATCCACGAGTACCAGGCAAAGGAACTGTTCCGTAAAAACGGCGTCCCGGTTCCTGACGGCGGCGTCGCCTTCACCCCCGATGAGGCCAGAAGCGTGGCCCAAAAACTGGGGGGGTTTCCGGTGGTGGTCAAGGCCCAGATTCACGCCGGGGGTCGCGGCAAAGGCGGCGGGGTCAAACTGGCCCAGTCCCTGGAAGAGGTACACGCCCTGGCAGGCGAGATCATCGGCATGACCCTGGTGACACCCCAGACCGGCCCCCAAGGCCGGCTGGTCAAGAAGGTCCTGGTGGAGCAGGGCCTCAACATCGCCAAAGAGCTCTATCTGAGCATCCTGCCCGACCGCGCCACGGCCCAGAACATCATCATGGCCAGCGAGGCGGGCGGCATGGACATCGAAACCGTGGCGGCCGAGACGCCGGAGAAAATCGTCAAGGTCTACGTCGACCCGCTGCTGGGCATTCAGCCCTACCACATCCGCGAGGCGGCCTTCCGGCTCAACATCCCGGCGGCGGCGATGAAGCCTTTTTCGGCCCTGCTGAGCAGCCTCTACCGGGTTTTCAGCACCTGCGACTGCTCGCTGGTGGAGATCAACCCCCTGGTGTTGACGGCTGAAAATGCCGTCATCGCCCTGGATGCCAAGGTGGACGTGGACAGCAACGCCCTCTTCCGTCACAAGGATATCCAGGCCTACCGCGACACGGATGAAGAGGACCCCCTGGAGCTGGAAGCCTCCAAGTACAACCTCAACTACATCAATCTGGGCGGCGGCGGCAATGTCGGCAACATGGTCAACGGCGCGGGGCTTGCCATGGCCACCATGGACATCATCAAACTGGCCGGCGCCGAGCCGGCCAACTTCCTCGACGTGGGCGGCGGCGCCAACGCCGAAATGGTGGAAAACGGTTTCCGGATCATCCTCAGCGACAAGAACGTCAAAGGCATTCTGATCAACATCTTCGGGGGCATTCTGCGCTGCGACGTGTTGGCCCAGGGGGTGGTGACGGCCGCAGCCAAAGCCGGCCTGAACGTGCCGGTGGTGGTCCGCATGGAAGGCACCAACGTGGAGGAGGGCCGCCGGATCCTGTCCGAATCCGGCCTGAACCTGATCACCGCGGTGGACCTCAAGGACGCGGCCGGCAAGGTGGCCGCGATCGTCAACGCCTGACACCCCCGGAAAATCTTTACCGGCGGGTCTATAGAGGGAGAAAAGATGAGCATTTTCGTTGACCAAAACACCAAGGTCCTGGTTCAGGGAATCACCGGGCGCGAGGGGCAGTTTCACACCCGCCAGTGCGCGGCCTACGGCACCCGGGTGGTGGCCGGGGTAACCCCCGGCAAGGGCGGCCAGGACATGGACGGGATCCCCGTTTTCAACCGCGCCAAGGAGGCCGTTGCCGAAACCGGGGCCAACTGCAGCCTGATCTTCGTGCCGCCGGCCTTTGCCGCCGACGCGATCCTGGAGGCCGCCGACAGCGGCGTGGACCTGATCGTGGCCATTACCGAGGGCATTCCCGTGATGGACATGATGCGGGTCAAAAACTACCTCAAAAACAAATCCTGCCGTCTGATCGGCCCCAACTGCCCGGGAATCATCACCCCCGGCGCGTGCAAGGTCGGCATCATGCCGGGCCCGATCCACAAAGCCGGCGGCCCCATCGGGGTGGTGTCACGCTCCGGTACCCTGACCTATGAAGTCGTTCACCAGCTGACCCAGCAGGGCATCGGCCAGACCACCTGCATCGGAATCGGCGGCGACCCGGTCAACGGCACCAATTTTATCGACTGCCTGGCGGCCTTCCAGAGCGACCCCGAGACCAGCGGCATCGTCATGGTGGGTGAAATCGGCGGCACGGCCGAGGAAGACGCCGCCCAATTCATCACCCGGGAAGTGACCAAGCCGGTGGTGGGCTTCATCGCCGGCTTGACGGCCCCGCCGGGCCGCCGCATGGGCCATGCCGGCGCCATCATCAGCGGCGCCAGCGGCACCGCCCAGGGCAAGATCGCCGCCATGAAGGCCAGCGGGATCCACGTCTGTGAAAACCTGGGAACCCTGGGCGAGATCTGCGCCAAGGTTTTTTGACGACCGGCGCCGGGCGCCGCACTTTTTTCAGGATCACGGTCGAAGCGCATGCACGAAATGGGGCTGGCCCTCCAGATTGTTGAAATCGCCAAGGCCTCGCTGCCCGCGGAGCTGGCCGAGGCGCGGGTGCAGCGGGTAAACCTGAAGGTCGGCAAAATGGCAGCGGTGGTGCCGGAAAGCCTGCGCTTCTGCTTCGAGGTCATCACCCGCAACACCGCCCTGGAGGGGGCGGAGCTCTGCATGCAAGAGGTGCCGGTGGTGGCGCGCTGCCGCGCCTGCGGCCATGAGTGGACCCTCAGCGGGCCGGTCTTCCGCTGTCCGGCCTGCGACAGTGGGAACATCGAAATGCTGTCGGGCCGCGAGTTGGACATCGTTTCGATTGAAGTCGAAAAAGACTGACCCCCCAGGCGGCCGCCAGGCGGTCTGATTGGAAGGAAAGATCCATGGAAATCAAAGTGGTTCGCAAGGTCCTGGATGTCAACGACACCATGGCCGCCCGCAACCGGGAGCTGTTTAAAAGCAAAAAGGTTTTTGTCCTCAACCTGATGAGTTCACCGGGTTCCGGCAAGACCACCACCCTGGAGAAGACCCTCACCCTGCTGGCACCGGAGGTGCGCTGTGCAGTCATCGTCGGGGACGTCTGCACGACCAACGACGCCGACCGCCTGGCGCACACGGGAGTCCCGGTGGTCCAGGTCAACACCGACGCCTTCGGCGGCGACTGCCACCTGGCGGCGCACGTCATCGAAAAAGCGGCCATGGACCTGGATTTGGATCAAGCGGATTTGCTGATCGTCGAAAACGTGGGCAACCTGGTCTGCCCGGCGGAATTCGACATTGGTGAAGACGCCCGCGCCGTGGTGCTCAGCGTCACCGAAGGCGAGGACAAACCCCTCAAGTACCCCCTGATGTTCCGGGTCTGCGACGCCGCCCTGCTGAACAAGACCGACCTGCTGCCGTATCTCGACTACGACAAGGCCGCGGCGCTGGAAAATATCCGCCAGATCCACCCCGAGATGCCGATCTTTGAAATGTCGGCCCGCACCGGTGACGGTCTGGCACCCTGGGTCGAATGGCTCAAGGCTCAGGTCAAGGGCAAAACCCGGTAGCCGGCGGCGGCGCTCAGCCGGTCCAACCACCCCCAAAAAAAGCAGCGGGCGAACCGTGTCACCGGTTCGCCCGCTGCTTTTTGGTCGCATCGCAAGCGCCGGCGCGCGCTTCAGTCGAGTTGCACCTGTTGGGCCGAAATGATGTGGGGAAGCGCCCGCAACTCTGCGATCACCGCTTCGCCGGCCGGGGAATCGACATTGATCATGCACAGCGCGCGGTCTTCCAGCCGCCCCAGCTGAAAGCGGCCGATATTGATGTTGTGGCGCCCGAGGGTGGTCCCCAGATTGCCGATGACCCCCGGCCGATCGACGTTCTGGATGACGATCATGGCGCCTTCGGGAATGGCGTCCAGGTAGATTTTACCCAAGCGGATGATGCGCGGGTGTTTCTCGGCGAAGATCGTGCCCCAGATCTCGTCCGGCCCCTCTTCGACGTTTTCCAGTTTCAGCCGGATGACCCCCGAAAAATTGGCCTTTTTCTGGGTGGTGACCTCCTTGACCGAAATGCCTTTTTCTTTGGCGATTTCGGGGGCGCTGACAAAGTTGACCGGCTTGTCGGTGAAGGCGCCCAGCAGGCCTTTGAGCAGCGCGTGGGTCAGCGGCCGGGTCGGCAGGGTGACCATGTCGCCCTCGTAGGTGATGGTGATGTCATGCACGCCCTTGGCCAGCTGCCCCATGAGCGAGCCCATTTTCTCGGTCAGGTCCAGGTAGGGACGCAGCTGGTCCATGCTCTCCCTGGAGAGCGACGGGAAATTGACCGCGTTGGTGATGACGTCGTTGATCAGGTAATCGGCGATCTGATGGGCGATCATGTCGGCGACCTTTTCCTGGGCCTCGCCGGTGCTGGCCCCCAGGTGCGGCGTAAAAATGACGTGGGGGTGCTGCAGGATCGGCCACGTGGGATCGGGCGGTTCCTGGGGCAGCACGTCCAGGGCGGCCCCGGCCACCTGGCCGCTGACCAGCGCATCGTAGAGATCGTCGATGTTGACCACCTCGCCCCGGGAGCAGTTGATCAGCCGCACCCCGGGTTTCATTTTGGCGATGGTCTGGGTGTTGATCAGGTTGACGGTCTCCTTCATGCGCGGCACATGCAGGGAGATAAAATCGGCCCCGGCCAGCAGGTCATCAAAGCTCACGAGCGTCACCCCCAGCGCCCGGGCGGCTTCGGGGCTCACAAAGGGGTCGCTGGCGATCACCCGCATTTTCAGCCCCTGGGCCCGCTCGGCCACCACCCGCCCGATATGCCCGAGACCGACGATCCCCAGGGTTTTGCCGGTGATCTCGACGCCGGTCAAGTTTTTCTTTTCCCACTTGCCGTGGCGCAGCGACCAGGTTCCCTGGGGGATGTTGCGGGCGAGGGCGAACATCATCGAAATCGTGTGCTCGGCGGTGGTGATGGTGTTGCCGCCGGGGGCGTTCATGACCACGATACCCTTGCGGGTGGCGGCCTGCACGTCGATGTTGTCGACCCCGATGCCGGCCCGGCCGATGACCTTCAACCTGGGGGCTTTTTCCAGCACCGCCGCAGTCACACGGGTGCCGCTGCGAATGGCCAAGGCGTCGAAATCCGCTATGATTTCGGCCAGTTTTTCCGGCTCACCGGTGGTTTTGTCGTGGTCCTCGACCACTTCGATCCGGCCTGTGGCCTCTAGAATTTTTCGGGCAAGCGGGGACATGCCGTCCCGGATCATGACTCTGAACATAATGCCTCTCCCGGTGTCGCGTGCAAGGGTCCTCGGCGCTTTGCGACGGGCGAAAATGGCGCCCGCCGGCGCCGGCAGGTGAAAAGATGTCTGCACATAGCACACCGCTCGGCAAATGTTAAGGCTTTTGGCGCCGGCCAGGAAGGCTGCGGGCGGGTCGACGGACGAAGGCGGCACGGTGTTAAAAGGCCGTGGACAAGCCGAGGGGGGTGTGGCAGGATGAACTTGCGCCCCTGTGCGGATCGCCCGGGGAGATCCGCCGCCGGGCCCCACGCTTGTCTACAATCCTCCCCGACCCTTTTTTCCGCCACCTTCAACCCCTCGAGAAAGGAGGTGCCCCCATGGCGCTCCGCAAATCGGTCTTTGCCGGCAGCTGGTACCCGGATACCGCCGCCGGGTGTGAAACCGCCATCACCGGGTTCCTGAAAACGAAGGGCTTTGCACCGCCGCCGGAGCGGCCGCTGGTGGGCGGCATCGTGCCGCATGCCGGCTGGTTTTTTTCCGGGGACATCGCCTGCCACGTCATTCATGCCCTGCGGCAAGACCCGCCGCCAGAGGTTTTTGTGCTTTTCGGGATGCACCTTCCCCCCGCCGCGGTTCCCCACATCATGACCGCGGGGGCGTGGGAAACCCCGTTTGGCAACCTGCCGGTCGAAGAGGCGCTGGCGGCCGCCCTGGCGCGGCGGTTTGCGTTCACCACCGAAAAGCCGGGGCGCTACACCGCCGACAACACCATCGAGCTGCAGCTGCCGTTTATCCGGTACTTTTTCGAGGGGGTCAAAATCGTGCCGATCGGCGTTGCGCCGTCCCCCGAGGCCATCGAAATCGGGGCCGCCGCGGTGGACATCGGCCGCGAGCTGGGGTTGCGGATCAAGGTCCTGGGGTCCACCGACTTGACTCATTACGGGGCCAATTACGGCTTTTCACCGGAGGGCAGCGGGCCGCAGGCCGTGCGCTGGG
>JBAPYE010000364.1:0-20871 GCA_049284575.1 Desulfobacterales bacterium | reverse complement strand
GTGCGGGGCAGGCTCTCCTTGGGCTGGCCGAGCAGGCTGTGTTTCTGGGCCTCGATGTGAACAAAGATCAAAACGGTGAGGTAGTACATGATCGCCGGCACCAGTGCCACCTTGATGATGGTCAGGTAGCTGGTGTTGGTGAACTCGGCCATCAGAAAGGCCCCGGCCCCCATGATGGGCGGCATCAATTGGCCGCCGGTGGAGGCTGCCGCTTCGATGGCGCCGGCCACGTGGGGTCGGTAGCCGACCTTTTTCATCATCGGGATGGTGAACGAACCCGTGGCCGCCACATTGCCGATCGCCGAGCCGGAGATTGATCCCAAAAAGCCCGAGGCCACCACCGAGGTCTTGGCCGGCCCGCCGGAAAAGCGGCCGGTCAGCGAATAGGCCAGGTCGATGAAAAAGTTGCCCCCCCCGGTGGTTTCCAGGAAAGCGCCGAAGAGTATGAAAACAAACACAAAGGTGGCCGCCACCCCGATGGGTAGCCCGAAGATCCCCTCGGTGGTGAGCCACAGAGTGGTGGCGATGCGCTCGATGCTGTAGCCCTTGTGGATCAGGATGTCGGGCATATAGGGGCCGTACATGGCGTAGAGGATTCCGATGGCGCAGATGGCCGACATGAAGATGCCGATGACCCGGCGGCAGGCCTCGAGGACCAGAAGGGTCCCCACGACGCTGACCACCAGGTCGCTAAAGAGCCAATCCCCCTGGCGTTCGAAAATGGCGTTCAGGTTCACGCAGATATAGAGCGTGCAGGCGATGGCAACCAGCGCCAGGGCCCAGTCGAGCAGGAGCCAGACGGAAAAGCGATCCTTGCGGGCGCCGCGAAAGGCTGGCATGAGCAGGAAGGTCAGCACCAGGATGACGCCCAGGTGGATCGAGCGTTGCACCAGGGCGGTCAGGGCGGCGATGCCGGCGGTGTAAAGCTGGTAGAGGCTCAGGCTGATGGCAATGACGGCCACCACTTTGGCCGTCCAGGCTACCAGGGTTTCATTGCGTCGGCTGGTGTCAGCCATTTCGAACTCCTCGGCTGGGGGTTTGGGGGTGAGGGAAAATCTGACGCGTCAGATGATAGAGCCAGCTCACCGGCCGGCCGATAAACTGAACTGGGCGGTGGGCGGCTTGAAGCGACAGGTTGGTTCGGGTGCCGCGCCAGATCACCGTATGATCGACCCCCGGATTGCCCACCCGCAGGATGAAGTCGCCGGTGGGCCGGTGCATGTCGACGATGGCCTCGTAGGGGCCGCGTTGCACCAAACGGCCGACCCCCGGGACAAGTCCCATTCCGGCGCCGAGTTTCAGATAGCGTTCCTCTTCGACATAAATTTTTCCGGCGCCATCCAGTCGGTGCTCCTCCCAGATGGGGGCGTTTTCCACCGAGTGGTAGTAGTGGAGGGTGAACCCCTCACCCACTTCAAGGGGCAGGACCAGCAGGGGCTCGCCGCTTTCCACCGGGACCACTCGCAGTTCCAAACCGCCCGGCAGCCAGGCAGCCATGCCTGCGGCCGCGGCGGCCAGGCCGATGGCGAACCACACCCACTTTCTTCGGCCCGGCCGGGTTGCGACGAAAATCATCTGGTCTCAAAAAGGATTACGGAACCAAATTGGCCGGCACTTCGAGGCCTTTTTCGTTCAGATATTTGATCGTTCCCGGATGCAGCGGAATGGGTGAATACTTGACCGCGTTTTCGGGGGTCGTGTAGGCGGCCGAAGGATGAATCTTGACCATGTATTCGTTATTTTCGAACAGGGCCTTGGACAACTGGTAGACCAGGTCTTCGGACAGGGTGCTCTGGCAGATCATCACGTTCCACACGCCGATGGTGGGCACCACATCATCCACTCCCTTGTAAGTCCCGCCGGCCAGATCCACCCCGGTATAGGTTTCGTTGGCGGCCACGATCTTGGCGACTTGTTCGGGGGTAAAGGCGATCATGTGAATGTCGTGGGTGGTGGCCAAATCCATGATCGAACTGGTGGGCGGCCCCACCGACCAGAAGCCCACATCGATGGTGCCGTCGCGCAGGGCGTTGGCCGTTTCGGTGAACGACAGCCGGCTGTCGCTTAAAGAATCGAGGGGGATCCCCAGGGCCTTGATGACGGCTTCGGCCATGAAGTTGGTTCCGCTGCCCGGGCTTCCGGAACTGATTTTAAGGCCCTTGATCTGCTCGATGTTGGTGATGCCGCTCTTTTTGAGGGTCACCACCTGAAGCAGGTTGGGATACATGGTGGCCATGGACAGGATGTCCTGTTTCTTGTCGAACTTTTCTCCGCCGGTAAAACCGGCCACGGCCGCATCGCCCATGACCAGACCGACCACGGTCTCGCCCTTGTGGGCCAGCTTGATGTTCTCCACGCTGGCCCCGGTGACTTCGGCCACCGCCTTGACGTCGGGCACGAACTTTGACCAGAGCTCGGCCACGCCGCCGCCATACGGGTAATATACCCCCCCGGTGCCGCCGGTGCCGATGGAGATGAATTCGGTCTTGGCGGCCGCCGGAGTGCTCAACGTAAATGCCAGGACCATGCAAATCGCCACGATGCTCAGACTTTTCCTCATTTGATGCCCCTCCCTTTTGATTGTTTCACATTGCTTGCCTGTAAGGGCCCCGGGGAAAAACAATCCCCCATCTTGTGGGATTATGACTTACTACCGCTGCCCTCGATAACCGTTCAAAATACAGATACATGGATAGGAACTTGGTTTCTGCACAGCCAAGTATGCCAGGGTGGTGATGGGGTGTCAATGGGAAAGGCAGGACCCTGTCTTGATGCCTAACGACACTAGACAAATACGACAATTAAGTTAATCGGCCTATGCCTCTTTCAAAAGCCCCCGACCTTCATGGCAGTCAAGCATAACGTTTTTGCTAAATGGGGGCCGCCAGGATTTGCAACTCTGGTCCCCATGTCGAACCCGCCGGATCGAATCCGGCCCTGCTTACAGTGATTTATTGCAAAATTAGCACGATCATAACCATTTCCTAACACGTTCCTAACACACCCCCCTTACCTTGTGCGTCATTCGAGCGGCCGCTTCGCGGTGCCGCTTGATCACCCAATGAAAATTTGGATCGCAATGTTTACGCCATCATTTACCCTGATAGCCATTCTGGTGTTGAGCTCGGGAGCCTATTTCCTGGGGCGCAAACGCGCCTTTGCCGTGGCCGGCGACCGCGCTGGCCTGCTTCAGATGCATTCCCGCCCCACCTATTATGGGCTAATGACCGCCCTGTGGTGTGGTATCCCGGCCCTGCTGGTCTTCAGCCTCTGGACCTTTTTCGAATCGGCGATCATCTCCCATCTGGTGGTTGCCGGGCTGCCGGAGGCGATTCGCGAGCTGCCGGCTGGTCGCCTCAATCTGGTGCTCAACGATATACGCAACCTGGTCAGCGGCAATATCGTCTCCGCCGACGTCGACCAGACCATGCGCCTTGCGGCCGCGCACTACCGGCAGCTCCAGACCATCAGCCACGCCGCCCTGGCCGTGGTGGTGGCAGCCCTGGTCATAATCGCCGCCACGGTCCTGATGCGCATGATTCGGCCTACCCTGCGCGCCCGCAACCAGGTGGAGCGCATCATCAACTGGATTCTGGTCGCCTGCTCCACCATCGCCATCTTCACGACCATCGGAATTTTACTCTCCGTGCTCTTCGAGGCCGTGCGCTTTTTCGAGCAGGTACCCGTCACCGAGTTTCTGTTCGGCCTCAAGTGGAGCCCCCAGATGGCCATTCGGGCCGATCAAGTCGGCTCCTCGGGGGCTTTCGGGGCCGTGCCGGTCTTTGCCGGCACGCTGATGATATCCGCCATCGCCATGGCGGTCGCGGTGCCCATCGGCTTGATGGCGGCGATCTACCTGTCGGAATACGCCCACCGCAAGTTTCGCGCCGTGGCCAAACCGCTGATGGAAATCCTGGCCGGCATTCCCACCGTGGTCTACGGCTTTTTCGCGGCCTTGACCGTCGCGCCTTTCATCCGTGACAGCGGCAGCATCCTCGGCCTGGACGTTTCCTCCGAAAGCGCTCTGGCCGCCGGATTGGTCATGGGGATCATGATCATTCCCTTCGTCTCCTCGCTCTCCGACGATGTCATCAACGCCGTGCCCCAGGCCATGCGCGACGGGGCCTATGGTCTGGGCGCGACCCGCTCCGAGACCATCAAGCAGGTGGTCCTGCCCGCCGCCCTGCCCGGGATTGTGGGGGGTGTTTTGCTGGCCGTCTCGCGCGCCATCGGGGAGACCATGATCGTGGTGATGGCGGCGGGGCTCGCCGCCAACCTGACCGCCAACCCGCTCAAAACGGTCACCACGGTCACCGTTCAAATCGTTACCCTGCTGGTGGGCGACCAGGAATTCGACAGCCCCAAGACCCTGGCGGCCTTCGCCTTAGGGCTGGTGCTCTTTATCGCCACCCTGGTTCTCAACGTCATCGCCCTCCACGTGGTGCGCAAGTACAGGGAGCAGTATGAATAGGATTTCCGCCCCTTCCGCCGGCCCCGCCCGCGAGCGCCGGGCCATCGATATCGTGAATGCCGGTCTGGCGCGACGCTACGGCCGGGAACGCCGCTTTCGCCTTTACGGCGTTAGTGCCATCGCGGCCAGCCTGGTCTTTCTCGCGATCCTCTTCGGCAGCATCATCTCCAAGGGATACACCGCTTTTCAACAGACCTTCATCCGGCTGGAGATCTTTTTCGATCCGGCCGGCCTGAGCCCGGATGCCCTCGCCACCGCCGACTACTCCGGCCTGGTCAAGCAATCCCTGCTGCAGATGTTCCCCGATGTCACCTCGCGCACCGAAAAGCGCATGCTCTACGGCCTGGTCAGCAGCGGGGCGGCCTTTGAGATTCGCAAGCTGGTGCTCGACTCCCCCGAGATCATCGGCCAGACCCTGGCGGTCTGGGTGCCGGCCGACGACGACATCGACATGCTGGTGAAGGGGCATTTCGACCTCGAGGCTCCGGAAGCCCAGCGCCGCATCAAGGATGCCCAGCTGGCCTGGTTCGAGCGGTTGCAGGGTGAGGCGCGTATCGAAAAGCGTTTCAACCGGACCTTTTTCACGGCCGGGGACTCGCGCGAACCCGAGCTGGCCGGGATCCACGGGGCTCTGATGGGGTCCTTCTACACCCTGCTGGTGACACTGGCGCTCTCCTTTCCCATCGGCATCGCCTCGGCCGTCTATCTGGAGGAATTCGCGCCCAAGAACCGCTGGACGGATTTGATCGAAGTCAACATCAACAATCTCGCCGCGGTGCCGTCCATCGTGTTCGGGCTGCTGGGCCTGGCCGTCTTTCTGAATTTCTTCGGCCTGCCGCGTTCGGCACCCCTGGTGGGCGGGCTGGTGCTGACCCTGATGACCCTGCCGACCATCATCATTGCCGGGCGGGCCTCGCTGCAGTCGGTCCCGCCCTCCATCCGCGAGGCGGCTCTGGGGGTCGGCGCCTCCAAGATGCAGATGGTCCTGCACCATGTGCTCCCCTTGGCGCTGCCCGGCATCCTGACCGGCACCATCATCGGCATGGCGCGGGCCTTGGGAGAATCGGCACCGCTTCTCATGATCGGCATGGTGGCCTTTATCGTGGACGTCCCCCAGGGCTTTAGGGATCCCGCCACGGTGCTGCCGGTCCAGATCTTTCTCTGGGCCGACAGCCCGGAACGGGCCTTTGTGGAACGCACCTCGGCGGCCACCATGGTGCTGCTGGCCTTTTTGATCGTGATGAACGCCACCGCGGTCATTCTGCGCAAGAAATTCGAGCGGCGCTGGTAGAGGAGGATTTTTTTTCGATCGACATCAGGATTTTTTCGAGATCCTAATTGAACGCTAATAGTGGCGCTTTAGTCTGGGGAACTCATGAGGGTCCCCGTTTCACCAATCCCGGTAATGTACATTTATTTTTTTAGAGGAGGAGACATGCTTAAAAAGACAGTTTTGATCGCCACCGCACTCATCTTTGCGGCAACGGCAGGAACGGTTTATGCGGCTTCGGCCCGTGACTACATCAACATCGTCGGGTCTTCCACGGTTTACCCCTTTGCCACGGTGGTGGCCGAGCAGTTCGGGAAGACCAGCGGCTTCAAAACCCCCAAGATCGAGTCGACCGGCACCGGCGGCGGGTTCAAGCTCTTCTGCGCCGGCATTGGGGTGGAGCACCCGGACATCACCAATGCCTCGCGGGCCATCAAAAAGTCGGAATATGACCAGTGCATGGCCAACGGCGTGCAGGAGATCATCGAAGTTAAAATCGGCTATGACGGCATCGTGGTCGCCAACTCCAAGAGCGCCAGCCCCTTGAAACTTGCGCGCAGGGATATCTTCCTGGCCCTGGCCAAGAACGTGCCCGATCCCTCGGGTGCCGAGAAGCTCGTTCCCAACCCCTACAAGACCTGGCAGGAGGTCAATGCCGCCCTGCCGGCCGACAAGATCGAAGTGCTGGGACCGCCGCCGACCTCCGGCACCCGCGACGCTTTCCTGGAACTGGTCATGGAAGAGGCCGCCAACGGGTTTGCCTTCATCAAGGCCATGGATAAAAATGACTACAAGGCAGCCGCGCACACCATTCGGGAGGACGGCGGCTATGTGGAAGCCGGTGAAAACGACAACCTGATCGTGCAGAAGCTGCAGGCCAATCCCAAAGCATTAGGCATCTTCGGCTTCAGCTTCCTGGATCAAAACACGGATGTGATCCAGGGCTCCTACATCGACGGCGTACAGCCGACCTTCGAGGCCATTGCCGACGGTTCCTATCCGGTGTCCCGCCCGCTGTTCTTTTACGTGAAGAAGGCCCACGCGGGCGTCATTCCAGGCATCCAGGAATTCCTGAACGAGTTCACCTCGGAAAGCACCTGGGGGCCGGACGGTTACCTCAGTGACAAGGGTTTGATCCCCATGCCGGACCAAGAGCGACAGCAGTTCCAGAGCGACGTCAAGGCCCTCAAGCCGCTCATGATGAAGTAAGGTTGAATTAAGCCGCGGCAGGCCGGCGGGGTGTAACAAATTGACGCCGGCCTGCCAACTTGATAGAAACAGGCTGTGTGACACCGTCTTAGCGTTTTGACCGGGACGGGTTCACACAACAAGACCAGGAAAACTCAGTTGATGATGGATGCCATGGCCAACCCAAAGGACCCAACGGTGGCAGACGACCAAAAGGGTGCCAAATCATCGGTCAATCCTGAAAACAAACCCAAAGGCCGTGTTCTTTTCGACCGCGACAGTCGCCAAACCGTCGGCACGCCATTGGTGGACAATGCCCGCATGAGTTGCCGCGGCGTGAATGTTTACTACGCCGAGAAGCAAGCCATCAAAGATGTATCCATAGACATCGGCCGCAATGAAGTCATCGCCATGATCGGGCCGTCGGGCTGCGGCAAATCCACCTTTATACGCTGCCTCAACCGAATGAACGACACCATCGACACCTGCCGTGTGACCGGTGAAATCACGTTGGACGGCAGGGATATCTACGGCAAGGACATGGATGTCGTGCCTCTGCGGGCCCAGGTGGGGATGGTGTTTCAAAAGCCCAACCCCTTCCCCAAATCCATCTACGACAACGTGGCCTACGGACCCCGGATTCACGGCCTGGCGCAAAACAAGACCGAATTGGACGAAATCGTGGAAACCTCCCTGCGCAAAGCCGGCCTGTGGGAAGAGGTCAAGGATCTCATGGCTCACCCGGGCACGGGCCTGTCCGGCGGCCAGCAGCAGCGCCTGTGCATCGCGCGCACCATCGCCGTCAGCCCCGAAGTGATTCTGATGGACGAACCCTGCTCGGCCCTGGACCCCATTGCCACCGCGATCATCGAAGACCTGATCGACGAACTCAAGCAGCAGTATTCCATCGCCATCGTCACCCATTCCATGCAGCAGGCCTCGCGGGTCTCCCAACGCACGGCCTACTTCCATTTAGGCGACCTCATCGAGGTCGGCGTCACCGCCCAGATCTTCACCAACCCCCGCCACCAACTCACCCAGGACTACATCACCGGACGCTTCGGTTGATATTTGCGCCGCCGCGACCGATTGCCCCCCGTTGTTCACCTTCCCGGTTCTTTTGCGCTGTATAAAATCCCATCTTCAAAACTCCCTGTGCGACTCTTTCCTGGATTTGATTCAAACAGCAAATATCCCGTGAACGCTTCCGATTTTTCGGTTTTTAAAGCCGGAAAAAATAGCGCTGTCATGAAACGATTGCCCTTTTCCGACCCAATGATATAAATTGACGGCAAGTGTCGGGTTGAATGCCAAGCCTTTGGGTTGCCATTTGGCGTTATAGGTGAGCAAACATGCGGGTCTTGTTGGTTGAAGATGATTTAAAAATTGCCGCCTTTATTGAAAACGGGTTGCGAGAGGCCGGATTTTCGGTTGACCGTACCGATGATGGCGAACTAGGCCTTCACATGGCCTTATCGGTTTCCTATGATGTTGCCGTGGTGGATATCATGCTGCCGAATATGGACGGCTTGAGCCTGATCAGCATCCTGCGCCATCGAGGCGTCAACATCCCCATATTGGTTCTCAGCGCAAAACAGGCGGTGGAAGATCGCATCAAGGGACTCCAGAGGGGTGCGGACGACTATCTGGTCAAACCCTTTATTTTTGCCGAACTTCTGGCGCGGGTTCAGGCATTGGTGCGCCGCGGATCAAAGACGGTGGAGGCAAACCGCCTGACCTGCGGCGATCTGACCGTGGATCTCATTCATCGCGAAGTCCGCCGGGGTGGGCAATTGATCGACCTACAACCCAAGGAATACGCCCTGCTGGAATATCTATTGCGCAATAGAGGCCGTACGGTGTCCAAGACGATGATTTTGGAACATATCTGGGATTTTCACTTCGACCCCCAAACAAATGTCGTTGATGTGCTGGTCTGCCGGTTGAGAAACAAGATCGACAGGGATTTTCAAGATAAAATGATTCAAACCATTCGCGGTATCGGCTATGCGATCAAGGCGCCGCATGTGGAAGATTGATAAAACCATCGGCTTTAAAATCGCCGCCGGATATGCGGCCCTTTTTTTCCTCAGCTACTTGCTTCTGGCCGTCATCGCCTATCTGGCCGTGGGCTCCACCTTGGCCCGCCAGGAGAGGGAAAAGGTCCTGGGCGAAATAGAAAGCCTGAGCAGCAAATATGAATCCGGCGGCTGGAAGGCGCTTCACGACACCATTGTGGACAACAATCGGCATCGCAAGAACAATCCTTTTTTTACGCGGGTCCTCGCAGCCGGCGACCGCCAAGATCTGGTTTTTTTCCCTTACCACTGGGAGGAGTTTGACATGGAAACCCTGCGAGAAATGTACAATCCGCGTCCCGGGGTGTGGTTTCGCCTGCCCAACCGGTCCCTTACATTTGACCTGGAGATCATGACGGTCCGACTGTTCGACGGCAGCCTTTTTCAAGTCGGCATCAGCACCCAGGATCGGCTGGCGGTCCTGGACAGGCTCCGGGGGGTATTTGTGACGGTTTCCGGTGCCCTGATCCTGTTGGCCGTTGCCGGAGGTGCCCTTTTATCTCGACGGGTGCTGTTGCCGTTAAGAAACCTTATCAACACCGTTTCAGCCATCGAGTCCGGTAAGATGGACGCCCGCGTCTCCGACACCCAGACCGGCGATGAACTGGCGGAACTGGGGAATCTTTTCAACCGGATGATCGAAAAAATCAACCAGTTGATCCGGGCCATGCGCGGGGCCCTGGACAGCGTTGCCCACGACCTGCGCACCCCCATGACCCGCTTCCGCAACAATGCCGAAAAAGCGCTTCAGGCGGACGCACCGGAAGCGGCCTGCCGTGAGGCCCTGCAAGATTGCGTGGAAGAGTCCGACCGCATCCTGCGAATGCTGGGGATGCTGATGGACATCTCTGAAGCCGAAACCGGCACCATGCGTCTGGTGCTCAAACCCGTGGACCTGTCACCCCTGGCCGAGGCGGTGGTGGACATGTATCGTTATGTGGCCGACGAGAAGGGGATTCGCATGGAAACTGATTTTTGCAATTCGGCCTTCATAGAAGCCGACGCGGACCGGATCAGTCAAATCATGGCCAACCTGCTCGACAACGCCGTTAAGTTCACCCCGGAAAACGGCGTCATCCGCGTTGGCATCGAAAAGCTTGCTGAAACGGTCATGGTGCGCGTCGCCGACTCGGGCATCGGCATTTTACCCGAGGAGATCGACCGAATTTGGGACCGACTCTACCGCGGAGCCCGTTCCACTCATCGGGGACTCGGTTTGGGCCTGAGCTTGGTCAAAGCCGTGCTTCACGCCCACCATGGCGAAATCCGGGTCTCCAGCACGCCTGGAGCCGGATCGGTGTTTGAAATCCGCCTGCCCGCCACCCCGCCGCGACCGGCCCCCCTCCCTGCCTCCTGAATCGACGCCTTTCCCTCGATTCCGCCCCAATGGTTTGCCCTTCATCGGTCTAAATCGACGCCCAACCCTTTCAAAAATGTAATCCTGCTGAAAGACCACTGTAATGTTTCCGTGATAGATGATGGCCAAACTTGATGCGCCGGAAAAGTCAAAAACCAGAAGGTTCGATCACCGCAACATAAGCGGCCCCAAAGGGAAGACGTGCCATGAGGTGGAAGTTCTGGAAAAAAACGAACGCCCCCGAACAAAGACTCCACCGCATCCCGTCATCACCCGGCCCGCTTCCGGAAAAGTTGTTCCGGCACTTGATTCAGGAGCTTGAACTCAGTGTCCAGTGGGTGCGGACGCTTGCAAGTGTCACCCGGCCGAAGACAGGTGAGCACGACGTTTACGAGTTTCGGGTATTCAGCCCCACCCAAATGGCCATGCGGGGCATAACGGTAAGGGATTACGGCTCCCTGGATGGGTGCGGACACCTGATCCTTTTTTCCGGAACCTTGAATGTGCAGACCGGCGCCGTCTCACTGATTCCAGGCGTCCAAGATCGGGCGTCATGACCGCAGGGAAAGGGGAGCCCGGGCATTTTAAACAGGAGGTTAGATCATGAAATGGACAACCCGACTTTCACGTCAAACGGAAAAGCGCATTTACTACTATGCCACTGTCATCCTGGTGGCGGTGTTGGGCGGCATCGAGATCTACCGTCGATTTCATCAATGGATTTAATCAAACCATCCGATGGCACTCGGTGGGACACCTCAGAAGGTTTCACCTCAAGAAGCGGACGGATTGTGTTCAGTGACCGCCAAATGGATCAAGCAACCTATAACGGTTTTTAGGGAGGAGGCGTATGGCAGACAAGATCAAAGTCCTCATGGTGGACGACGAGGAGCAGTTTCGCTCGACCACGTCCAGGATACTGAACCGCAAAGGTTTCGCCACCACGCTGGCCGGCACAGGGGAAGAGGCCCTGGAGATCTTAAAAAAATCACCTCAGGATGTGGTGGTGCTGGACGTCAGAATGCCCAGGATGGACGGACATCAAACCCTGGCGGAGATCAGGAAAATCGATGCCAAGTTGCCGGTCATCATGCTGACAGGACACGGCGAGGCGGAGTCAGCAAAGGTTTCCTTCAAAGAGGGTGCTTTTGACTACTTGAGCAAGCCTTGTGACATCGATCTGTTGGCCGCAAGGATCCAGGACGCCTGCAGTTTATCCACCGAAAGGATTCAGGAGGAAAAAAGGGTCCGAGACATCATGATCCCCGTTGAAGATTATACGACAATCGACGTGAACCGCACCCTGAAGGAGGCCATCGCAGAACTTAAAAAATCCCATGAGACTATTTTATCAACCGGAAAAATCATGGAGACCGGACACCGTTCCATCCTGGTCTTCGACGGCAAGGGCGAGCTTGTGGGTATCTTGAGCATTAAAGATCTCATCCGGGCCCTTCGACCGGCCTACTTGTCCACTCCCATGCCCACCATGGCGGACAGTATACGGTTTTCACCTTTGTTCTGGAGAGGCCTTTTCACCAACCAAGTCAAAGCGCTGATCGATAAAAAGGTCGGAAATATCATGTCCAAAACCCCTTTGCTCGTGGATGAAAATGCCAATCTCATGGAAGTCGCCGACCTGATGTTTACCGAAAGGGCCAGGCGCGTGGCGGTCACCCGGCAAGGAAAGGTGGTGGGGATCGTACGGGAACAGGAACTGTTTTTTGAAATCGCCCGCATTGTTCACGAGAGCTGATCAAGGGGCGTTTCCGGTTTCAACGGTCAAGCCATTTTATCAAAAACATCGCAAGTCTTAGGAGACGCATATGTCGGACCAAGAAAACAAGGCTTCAGGATATGATAAACTGGTGAATTGGAAGATTTTCAGCATTCCGGTGATCCTCTTTTTCATTCTCCTGATGATGCCTACCCCTTACGGCATGAAGGATATGGGCACCGAGGTCAAAATCGGCCCCAAGGCGGTCACCGACAGCCTGACCAAGACGCTGTTTGGAAAAGGCAGCGGGGAGGTGGAGCAGTGGCAGCTGCTGACCGCCCAGATAATGGAACAGAGCATGCGCATGGGCATTCTCGAAAGGAAACCGTTTCTCAAACGGGACGTTAAATGGTGCGCCAAATACAAAATCAACGCCACCAGCGCCAATCTCAAAAAAGCCCAGGCATTTGTCGAGACCCTGGACGACCAGGCCTATTTTGAGATGATGAAAAATGCGCTTCAGCTCAGAAGCACCGAGCTGAAATATGAGGATCTCACCGAAGCCGACCGGGAGCGGGCCGATGTGGGCGCATGGAACATCAAAGTGTCGGTGGGCATGATGATCATCGTGGTGCTGTGCTTTATGACGGAGTGCGTGCCGCTTCCCATGGTGGCGTTCTTGCTGGGTCTCATCATGGTCTTTACCGGCATCTGGAGCCGGGATGAAATCGCGCAGCTGTACTGGAGCGACTCGGTCTGGTTTATCATGGGCAGCCTCATGTTTTCGGCGGCCTTTGTGAGGACCGGGGTGGACAAACGGATCTGCCTGGCCTTGTTCAACAAGATGGCGGCTCCCAACGTAAAAATGATCACCCTCATCTTTTTCGTGATTATCTCTCCCCTGGCCTCTTTTGTCTCCGATCATGCCCTGGCCGCCATGTTTTTGCCCATTGGCATTTTGTTGTATCAAAACAGCCTGACCAAGGATGTCCCCGAGGACACGGAACTGGCCAAGATGCTCATGATCAGCATCGCCATGGCCTGCAACGTGGGAGGTCCGGGTGCGCCTTCCGGTGGTGCGCGCAACGTTATCATGATGACCTATCTAAACGACATGTTCGGGATGGACATCGGATACTTTCAGTGGATGATCTACTGCTTTCCGTTCCTGTTCATCATGGTGCCGTTGACCTGGTTTTTGATCAACTGGCAATTCAAGCCCAAAATCACGGATGTGGAACCCGCCATGAAGTTTCTCACGGCCCAAGTGCAGAAAATGGGGGGATGGAACCGAAAGCAGGTATGGGCCATTATCATTTTTCTAATTATGTTGATCGGCTGGCTCACGGAAAAGGACCTGTACGATGCCGGGTGGGTGCCCTTCCGTCTGGGGGTGGGGGTCATCGCCGTGGCGGGGGCCGTGGGTTTTCTGATGGCCGGGGTGGTGAGCTGGCGGGATTACCAGCACATCGACTGGGGCGTCGTCTGGCTCTATGCAGGCGCCATTGTGTTCGGCCGGACCCTGGATTCCTCCGGAGCAGCCGCTTGGCTGGCGCGCAGCATCGTGGACATGCTTGCACCTCTGGGACTCGATAAGGGGCTGCCGCTTCTGATGACGGGCGGCACGATTACGGCGCTCATCACCAACCTCATGGCGGACGGTCCGGCGGCTGCGGCCGTGGGTCCGGTGACCCTTTCCCTCGCCGGCTACGCCCATCCGGGGACGACCTTCATCCCCTTCATGACCATGGCCACCGCCATCTGCGCCTCCTTTGCCTTTTGCCTCATCATCGGCACCCCGCCGAATGCCATTGTCTACTCCAGCGGGTATTTGACGGCAAAGGACTTCCTCCGGGTGGGGCTTGTGCTGTGGGTGGCGGCCCTTCTCGTGGTGTTGCTGATGGCGGGCGTTTACTGGCGCTTGTTGGGTTTCGGCAGTTTACCCCCCTTTTAAGGGGCCGAAGAAAACAGATGGACCCGGCGGATCGACTGAAAGGTCGGAAACCAAAGAGGAACACCCCTTCGACCTTTCAGTCCCGCCGGTTTCAAGAAACGGAAATTTATGGCCGACAGCCCCATGGAAAAGTGGTTTTCGCTCTCCATTTATTTTGAAACTGTAAAGTCCGTGGTACTTGGCCCGGGTGATTTTTTTGAATCCCTGCCCAAACCGCAAGGGTTGCAAAAGCCGTTAGCCTTTCTGCTGGTCTCGAGTCTTGTTCATGCGGCCCTCTGCTTGTTGCTTTTTCCTTCATGGTTGTGGGCGACGGTGATTCTGACCAACGCCCTCATCAGTCCCATGATAGCCGCTGGGGTAGGCTATGGGCTGATGCGTGCGGTCACACGCCAACAGGTGCCGTTCAACGAGGTGTTTGCCCTTTATGCCTATGCCATCGGCACCACCCATCTGATCTCCTGGATCCCCATGGCCAACTGGATTGCAGAACCGTGGTGGTGGGTCCTCATCGGAACGGGAATGGTGCGGCGATTTCGCGTCAGCGGCTTCCAGGCTCTTTTCATCATCGGGTTTTCCATCGTTCTGATCCGCGTGTTTTTCTCTATCCTCACACCCCTGACGCTGGAAATGAAAAGTTGGTTTGTTTCATGAGCGGTTTCGGCCCAATCCACCCCGTTTTTGCTTGCTTCAAGTCTTGAGGGGAGATCTTTAAGTGAAGACAGCAAAGGAGCCAGTGGTATCGGGTCGATATTCCCCCAAAAAGCAAAATCAGCAGCGATTATTAGATATGACATGCGACGGGCGCCCCGGTACCGGCGCAGGATATCGTCCATATCGTCCTATCGCAGAATGCCGTCGAAGATCTCTCTGCGGCCGACCACCCCCAGCAGACGCCCCTTCCGGTCTACCACCGCTACGGGCAGATCGAGGCTGTGATTGATCTCCACAGCTGTGCGCATGGGCGTGTCCTTGGCGGCTGCAACCATGGTGCCGGTTGTAAGGCGCTGCAGATCAAGATCCGGGTGGTATGTTACCAGGCTCAGGCAATCGCCGTTGCGGGTGATCTGCCGCGGGCGTCCTGCCTCATCCATGGTGCAAATGATTTTGCGCGACCTGTCGAGGGCCTTGGTGCTGCCCTTTCGGGCGATATCGGCCAAGTCGGAAACCGGGCGCATCAGGGCGCCGCAGTCGAGCACCTTGAGGGGATTCATAGAGGCCACGAACTGTCGCACATAGTCGTTGGCCGGGTTGGAGATGATATGGTCCGGACTTCCGGTCTGGACGATGCGGCCGGCTTCCATGATTGAAACGACGTTGCCTAGCTTAAGGGCCTCGTCGAGGTCATGGCTGACAAACATAATCGTTTTTTGGAGATCCTTTTGCAGTTGCAGCAGCTCGTCCTGCAAGTGTTCGCGAATCAGGGGGTCCAAGGCGGAGAAGGGCTCGTCCATCAGCAGAATGTCCGCGTCGGTGGCCAAGGCGCGGGCCAGGCCGACCCGCTGTTGCATGCCGCCCGAGAGTTCGCTGGGATAGGCGTCGGCCCATTCTTCGAGACGCACCAGGCTGAGCTTCTCTTCGATGATGGCCCTGCAGGCCCTGCGGGATCTGCCGGAAAGCTCCAACCCCAGGCCAACATTCTCGCGGACGGTTCGCCACGGCATGAGGGCGAACTGCTGGAACACCATGGAGATCCGCTCGGTGCGCAGGCGGTGGAGGGTGGCGCGGTCGCAGCTGGCGAGGTCAACGGGTGCGCCGTTGTCACTGATCCGCACGGCGCCCCGGCTGACTTTGTTCAAACCGTTGACACAGCGCAGCAGGGATGATTTTCCCGAACCGGAGAGCCCCATCAGAACACAGATCTCCCCGGGGCGCACCGTCAGGCTGGCATCCTGGACGGCCACCACATTGCCGCTCTCGACCTGGATCCGATTTCGGTCAGCACCCTGGTCCAGCAGTTCCATGGCACGTTCGGGGGTCGGGCCGAAAATGACATCCACATGTTCGCAAGCGATGGCGTGCACCGATCGTACTCCTCAGGATAGCGTGCTGCGTTTCACCGTCACCGGCTGTTTGATCAGGCGGTCGAGAACAATGGCAACCATGACGATGGTCAGGCCGGCCTCGAAGCCCTGGGCGATGTTGACCGAATTCAGGGCGCGCACCACGGGTTTGCCGAGGCCGTCGGCCCCCACGAGGGCGGCGATGACCACCATGGAGAGGGAGAGCATGATGCACTGGGTCAACCCGGCCATGATGGTGGGCATGGCGTGGGGCAACTCCACCTTGAACAGCAGCTGCAGCCGCGATGCACCGAAGGCCTTGCCCGCGTCGATGAGCGAGGCCGGCACGCTGGTGATCCCCAGGTAGGTCAGCCGGATGGGTGCGGGTATCGCGAAAATCACCGTGGAGATCAGCCCCGGCACCATTCCCAGGCCGAAGAGCATGAGCGTGGGGATCAGGTAAACGAAGGTGGGAATGGTCTGCATCAGGTCCAGGATCGGTCGCAGCAGCACGAACAGCCAGCGTCTGTGAGCGGCCAGAATGCCAATGGGAACACCGAACAGCAGGGAAATCAGGGTCGCAAACAATACCAGCGCAACGGTTGCGATGGTTTCCTGCCAGTAGCCCAGATTGAGGACCAGCAGCAGGGCCGCCGCCAGACCGAGGGCCCCCTTCCAACTGCGATGCAGCGCATAGGCCAGCCCGACAATCACGGCGATCAAAACCAGGGGAGGTACCTTCTCAAATCCGGAAATAGTGTAATGGATCATAACTTCCAGCCCGTCTGAAAACAGGCCGAACTGGTCGTCGAAGTTGTCTGTCAGGAATTCGATCATCCCCTGGACCCACCGGCCGATGGGGATTTTTTGCAGCAGAAATGCCGGCGTCCATTCCATGGCCCCTCCGATTACCCTTCCCCTGCTCGAGGCAGAATGCGATGGGCATACATGCGATCATAAAAGGGTTTCAGTCGATCGTAATAGCCCTTCAGATGGTCGCTTTTGTCGATGGTGACCTCGAAGGTCTCCATGCTTTTCTGGATGCCGGTGCTCTGGGCGGCATCCTGATGCCAGTCTTTCCAGATCTCCCACTCGGCCCTGTGGCCGGGGTTCCAGGTCAACGCTTCGGGAATGAAGGGCAGGCCCAGACGGTGGCAGTAGGCCCTGATGATGCCGGCCGGGTCATCTTCGAGATCATCCGCGTCCACGACGATGGGCGCCTCCCCGCTGAACTCGACCACCTTGTCAAAAACCCGACTGATTTGCATCAGACCGATCTCCTCCAGGGTTACCTCCGGGTTCATGGCGTAATAGGAAGCGATGGCCTTTGCGGGATCCCGAATCAGGAAGGTGTTGTTGATCCGCTTCAAGATCTCCTCGTCCGCCACCAGCGGTTCAAAGCAGTGTGAGCACATGTCCTTGAAGAACACCGGCTGTTTGGCGGCGTGGGCACTGATATGGGCCTTGATGCCCTCGTAGTCCGTGGGGTGGTCGAGGTCCACGAACTGCTGCGAGATCGTTGCGCGGTCCTGATTGACATAGTAGAGGTAGGAGAAGGGTTCATGCAGGATTTTGAGATCACCGCGCTCCATCATGACCCGTTCAAAAGCGGTGGAAATGGAGCGCGGGTGAGTCCACAATGCGTAAATGGCGCTCATACGGTGTTCCTTTTTCTAATGTTGAAAATTCAATAAAAAATTCCGACCGGGCAGGTTCGTCAATCGCACCGGGATGCCTCGCGTGAATGGCGCCGCATGAGGCGAAATAATTTTCCGGGGCCCTATAGGCCCAGGGATGCCTTCACGGCTGGCAGACCGGGCTTGCCGTCGACGGTGGTGACCCCTTGGAGCCAGGTATCCAGCACGGCCGGGTGCTTCTGCAGCCACTTGCGGGCCGCTTTCTCCGGTTCCATGCCATCGTTCAGGATCATTCCCATGACATCGTTCTCCATGGACAGGGTGAAGACCAGATTGTCCAGCAGCCGGGCGCTGTTGGGACACTCTGCAAGATATCCTTTGCGCACGGCGGTATGCACGGTAGCGCCGCCGAAGTCGGGGCCGAAGTAATCATCCCCACCGGCCAGATAGGCCATATCGATATTGGCGTTCATGGGGTGCGGCTCCCAGCCCAGAAAAACAACCCACTTTTTTTTCTTCACGGAACGCCCAACCTCTCCCAGCATCCCCTGTTCGCTGGATTCCACCAGCTTCCAGTCTTCGAGGCCAAAAGCATCCTTGTCGATCATCGTCTGAATCAGACGATTGCCGTCGTTGCCGGGTTCGATGCCGAAGATTTTACCCTCGAACTTATCTTTGTGTCCCGCAAGGTCGGCGAAGTTCTGCACCCCGGCCTCAAAAACGTAGCGAGGGACCGCCAGAGTGTATTTTGCACCGGTCAAATTGGTTTTGATGACCTCGACGCTGCCATCGGCCTTGTAAGGTTTGATGTCTGCCGTCATGCTGGGCATCCAGAGCCCTAAGAACACATCGATATCCTTGTTTTTCAGACTGGCAAAAGTTACCGGCACAGCAAGAACATTTGTTTTTACTTCGTATCCCAAGCCCTTGAAGACAGCGGATGTCAAAGCGGTCGTGGCGGTTATGTCGGTCCAGCCCACATCGGAGAAGCGAACCTGTTTGCAGTGGTTGTCCGCAACTGCGGGAAGCGTCCAAGCGCAGAGCAGCAGTCCGATCAACAGCATCAATCCGACGATGCATCTTTTCTTCATTTTTTCTCCTTTGCTTCTAACCCACATTCCACACCTTTTTTTTGATTGCCAACGAATTTTTATCCCACAATTTTTCAAGGAGGTATGACGTGTAGGACGTTTTTGGGTTCAGGTCGCTCTTTTTTGCTGGACATCAGCCCCCTTTCATGGCATTTAAATTCGGACAGCCACGCAGACCCGGACAGGAGGATGCCATGAAAGTGCCGCTTGAAATTGAAAAGCAAATCGAACAGGAAAAAATTGATGCCTACGTTGTCAATCACTTACCCATAATCAGGGCCTATGCCGACCGGATTGGACTGGTACCGATAATCAACCACCTGGTGCCAAGTAAAATGGACATCGATCCGGGCACGATCTTTCTCGGCATGGTCTTGGATACCCTATCGGGAAGATCCCCCCTTTACCGCCTGGATGCATTTTTCGAAAGCCAGGACACCGAGCTTTTACTCGGAAAGAAGGTGGCGCGTGTCAGTTTTTCCGATCACAATATTGCCCGTGTTATGGATAAGGCCTATGATGTCGGCACCCTTAAAATCTATAGCAGTATCGCAACCAACGCCGTCAGCGTGTTTGGTGTCGATGCCAAACATGTCAGCTTTGATACCACATCGGTCAGTGTCCAAGGAGATTATGACCTTTATAACACCGAAAATCATGGCCATCCTTTTAAAATCACTTACGGCCACAGCAAGGATCACCGACCGGATCTAAAGCAGTTTATGATATCGCTTCTGTGTGTGGACCGAACCGTTCCCATTTTCGGTAGAACCGAAGACGGCAACGGTTCCGATAAAACGATCAACAACACCATTCTTTCAAATATTTCCAAATACATGGCCAACCACGGGATTGAACCGGGGGCCTTCATCTACATTGCCGATTCAGCCATGGTAACGGCAAAGAATTTATCTACGATCGGCGATCGTACTCTTTTTATCAGCAGGCTTCCGGCAACATTTAAGGAATGCTCAAGCGCAATTACAGCCGCTATCGAGAATTACCAGTGGGAAGATCTTGGCGTGCTTTCCAGCACACGGCCCACGAAGAACCGACCGGCTGCGCACTACAAGGCCTATGAGACATCGGTTATAATCGATGCCAGGCCTTACCGTGCGATCGTGATCCACTCCAGCGCCCATGACAAGCGCCGGCAGAAACGTATCGAGCGGCAATTGGAAACAGAACGAAAAGTGCTTGTCAAGCAATGTCAAGAGGCAGCGAAAATTGGCTATTATTGTGAGGCTGATGCCAGGGCTGCCGCCGGGGTTTTAAACGATCTGAACATGAAGTATTATCGGGCCGAGATTGAAATCCAACAAAGCCCTAAGTACAAAATAGGTCGACCCAAAAACGGCACAGCTGAGATCAGAGAAATGCGCTACCGCCTTTGTTGGAAAATTTCAGAAAAGACAGAAGCCATATCCAAACTCAAAACAGAGGCCGGTTGTTTTGTGATGATCACCAACGTTCCTTCCGACGGTGAAAACGGCTACAACAGCCAAGCCATATTGAAGGCTTATAAAGATCAGTACGGGATTGAGCAGAACTTTGGATTTTTAAAGGACCCGGTCATCGTAAACAGCGTGTTTCTCAAAAAACCTGAACGGATCGAGGTGCTGGGTTTAGTTTTACTGATTTCACTATTGATTTGGCGCCTCATAGAAAGATCGATGCGCCTGTTTGTAGAAAAAGGTGATCGGGATCTGCCGGGGTGGGAGCGACGGCGAACGACCCGGCCTACAACATTTATGCTGATGACAAAGTTCCAGGGAGTAATGATCATAAAGATTGGCTCTGAAAGGAGATTAAACAAGCCCTTCAAAGCTCAGCAACTGGAGTATTTATCGGCACTGGGAGTGAGGCCGGATGCCTTTACTCTGCCGCGGGCGCGAGCAGATTAAAATATCTGCTTTGTCGAGAAAAAATACATTAAAAAATCGTTCAAAGATCGAAATAAAGGTGTGGAAAGTGGGTTTGTAGGCAGCGGCGGGGTGCATTTTGGCCGCAGGGGATTCAGCAAAGACCACCGCCCGGATCTTTTCCAGATGGTTGTCGGGGCCGTGCTCGATGGCAACGGCCGTCCCATTTGCTGCGAGATGTGGCCG
>JBAPYE010000363.1:0-4051 GCA_049284575.1 Desulfobacterales bacterium | reverse complement strand
TGGGAGTTCAAGTCTCCCCTCTCGCACCACACAGACCCGGTTGCGTTTTTGTGTGCCTGAAGCCCGATGGTTTCAGGCTTCTGGCTTATAGCGAAGTTTCCACCCTGATAACGACCGTTTCAAGCCGCTGCAAACTCACTCCGCGAAGGGAGCCGGCACCAAGGGATTCGGCGGCGGCACGCTGCCCCGTCGGTTTCGACCTGCGCATTTAAACACTCGGAAACTCACTACCGGCCCCGCCGAACTCACCGGATGAACTTTTAGAAAGGATTGGCATGCAATTCACTGTTGAAGATCTGAGCTCCGTTAAAAAGGTTCTGCACATCGAAATTCCCGAGGCGGAGATCACCTCCGAAATTGAAAAAGCCTACAGCAATCTCAAAAAAACGTCTAAGATCAAGGGCTTTCGGCCGGGCAAAGCCCCGCGCAGAGTTTTGCAGCGAATTTACCAGAAAGAGGTCCACGCCGACATCACTTCGCGGCTGATTCAGACCTCCCTCGTCGAAGCGCTGAAGCAGACCGATATGAATGTGATCGGTGAGCCTCAGATCGATCCGTCCGAAATCAAGGAGAACAGCCCATATCGATACCAGGCAACCATCGAAATCACTCCGGAGATCGCGGACATCGATTTCAAGGGCATCGAGTTGAAAAAAACCGTTTACCCGATTGTCGATGAGGAAATTGAAACCCAGCTCAAAATGCTCCAGAAAAAAATGGCCCGCATGGAGCCTGTCAGCGAAGCGCGGCCCTGTCAGCAAGGGGACCATGTAATTGTCGACTATGAGGGTTTTAAGGATGGACAGGCGTATGATGAGGTTCAGAAAACCGAAAACTTCACCCTCAAGATCGGTGACGGCCACATCCTGAAAGCCTTCGATGAGGGCATCATCGGCATGCAGGCCGGTGAAACGCGGCGCTTCGACGTGCAGTTTCCCGAAGATTATTTCAACAAAGCGCTCGCCGGCCAGACGATCGAGTTCGCGGTTACGCTGAAGGAGATCCGCAAGGAGGTGCTGCCGGAGATCGACGACGAATTCTCGAAACACCTTGGCCCTTACGAAAACTTAGACGCCGTCAAGGCGGCGATTCGGAATAATCTCGAAACGGGATATGCCAAAAGAACCGAGCAGGAACTCAACGAACAAATTTTCCAGGCCCTGATCGCCAAGTCGCCGTTTGAGGTGCCCGACACCCTGGTCCGATATGAACTGGAGGGCATCCTGGACGAGGCCGAAAGAGCGTTTACCTACCACAACATGTCGCTGGAAGAGGTGGGCCAAACCCGGGAAAAGCTGGCCGAAAAATACCGTGACACCGCTGAAAAACAGGTGAGACGCTACCTGCTGCTCAACAAGATCATCGGCCAGGAGAACCTCAGTCTTTCCGATGATGAGCTGCAAGCCGGCATTGCCGCCATGGCCCAGGCGTCCAACCAATCCGTCGAAGAGATCAAGAAATACTATCAAGAAAACCCGGAACGCCTCAACTTCTTCAAACACGCGCTACTTGAAAAAAACGCCATCAATCTTATCATCCAGAAGTGCCATATTGAAGAAATTGCGCCGCAGCGGGAAAACCCGGCGGCCGCCCCTACGGGCCCGTAACACCGCCACCGGCTTATTTTTATATCCACCGTTTTCCAAAAGGAGGCTATTTTGCCTTTAATCCCAATGGTAATCGAACAGAGCAGCCGCGGCGAGCGCGCCTACGATATTTACTCCCGCCTGCTGAAGGACCGTATCATCTTTCTGGGGACGGCCATAAACGACGAGGTCGCCAACGTCCTGATCGCCCAGCTGCTGTTTCTGGAATCCGAGGACCCCGAAAAAGACATCAACTTCTACATCAACTCCCCCGGCGGAGTCGTTACGGCCGGGCTGGCGATCTATGACACCATGCAGTACATCAAGCCGGATATCGCCACTGTCTGCACCGGTCAGGCGGCCAGCATGGGCGCCGTACTGCTGGCGGCCGGCAAGCATGGCAAGCGCTATTCGCTGCCCAACTCAAGGATCCTGATTCATCAACCGATGGGAGGCTTTCAGGGGCAGGCCTCGGATATCGAGATTCAAGCCAACGAGATTCTCCGGATGAAAGAAACGCTCAACCAGATCCTCGCGAACCACACCGGCAAAAGCATCAAGCAGCTTAAAAAAGACACCGACCGCGATTATTTCATGAACGGTGCCGAAGCTGTGGCCTACGGGCTCATTGACCACGTCATCGTAAACCGCGACGATCTTGATCAGTTAGAAAAGACGGAGGCATAAAATGGCCAAAAAGGGAGGCACGGACGACAATCTCTTCTGTTCTTTCTGCGGCAAAAGCCAGAAAGAGGTCAAGAAGCTGATTGCGGGCCCGGCTGTGTACATATGCGACGAATGCATCCAGCTTTGCAGCGAGATCATCGAGGAGGAATCCGAGAAGGATGTGGGCGCCGGGCTGCAGCAACTCATGACCCCCAAGGAGATCAAGACCAAGTTAGACGAGTATGTCATCGAGCAGGACCGCGCCAAGAAGTACATGTCCGTGGCGGTGCACAACCACTACAAACGGCTGGAATCTTCGGTCGCCACCGGCGATGTGGAAATTCAAAAGAGCAACATCCTGCTGATTGGCCCCACCGGCTGCGGCAAGACCCTGCTGGCGCAGACCCTGGCACGCTTCCTCAATGTTCCCTTCACCATCGCCGATGCCACCAGCCTGACCGAGGCCGGCTATGTGGGGGAGGACGTCGAGAACATCATTTTGGCGCTGCTGCAGAACGCCGACTACGATGTCGAGAAAGCCAAGCGGGGCATTGTCTACATCGATGAAATCGACAAAATTGCACGCAAATCCGAAAACCCTTCGATTACCCGCGACGTTTCCGGTGAGGGGGTGCAGCAGGCCCTGCTGAAGATCATCGAAGGCACCACGGCCAGCGTCCCGCCCAAGGGGGGCCGCAAACACCCCCAACAGGATTTCGTCAAAGTGGACACCTCCAACATCCTGTTCATCTGCGGCGGCACCTTCAACGGGCTGGAACAGATCGTCATGCGCCGCCTGGGATCGAAGGTGATGGGGTTCGGCGCCAAAATCAAAAAACCCGAGGAAAAGAGCACCGGTGAAATTCTCAAAATGGTGCGGCCCGAAGACCTGATCAAGTATGGTCTGATTCCCGAGTTTCTCGGTCGGCTGCCGGTGATCGCAACACTGGGCGAGCTGAGCGAATCCTCCCTGATTCGCATCCTGACCGAACCGCGCAACGCCCTGATCAAGCAGTTTCAGAAGCTGTTTGAAATCGAAGGGGTCAATCTGCGCTTCACGGATGCGGCCCTCAAGGCCATTGCCGGCGAGGCGGTCAAACGAAAATCCGGCGCCCGCGGGCTGCGGGCGATCATCGAGAGCTGCATGCTGGACATCATGTACGAAATCCCGTCAGCTGAAAACGTCAAGGAGTGTGTTGTGGGAGAAGAAGTGGTGCTCAACCAGGAACCCCCCATCCTGCTCTACGAACAAAACCAGAAAAAGGCCTGATAGCGGGGCCGGGCGAGCCGGCCCCGTTTTTCCGGAAAGCCGCGCGCCCCGCCCAACCCCTCAAATCCCGTACGCAAACATTTTAGGATTTCAAAAAAAGAGAGACATGATTAACCTGCCGAAATTTTTTAAACCAGAGGACGCTGACCCTCAGGCCAAACTGCAGCTGCCGTTGATCCCGCTGCGGGACATGGTGGTTTTTCCCTATATGGTGGCCCCGCTTTTCGTCGGGCGCAACCGGTCGGTGAATGCCCTTTCCGACGCCATGAACAGCGACAAAACCGTTTTTCTGGTCACCCAAAAAAACCCGGGGGTTGACAGTCCAACGGAAAAGGACATGAGCCGGGTCGGCACGATCGGAACCGTCCTGCAACTGCTGAAGCTGCCCGACGGAACGGTCAAGGCCCTGGTGGAGGGCAAGGCCCGGGCCAGGATCTCCCGATTTCTGCCCAACGATGCGTTTTTCAAGGTGGAGGTCGAACCGATCTTCGAGGGCCAGATCAACGAGGCCGAGGCCATGGCACTGACC
>JBAPYE010000362.1:0-4099 GCA_049284575.1 Desulfobacterales bacterium | reverse complement strand
GCTCAGGGGCGGCGGCCGCGGGGGCCGCAACACGGAACTGGCCTTGGCCGCGGCCCTGGATATCGCCGGGGAGGACGGCATCCTGCTGCTCAGCGCGGGCACCGACGGCAGCGACGGGCCGACCGATGCCGCCGGGGCCTTTGCCGACTGGGAAACCCTGGCGCGCGCCCGGGCCGCCGGCTTGGATGCCGGCCGGTTCCTGGAACAAAACGACTCTTACCGGTTTTTTGAACGCCTCGGCGATCTGCTCAAGACCGGCCCCACGCGCACCAACGTAATGGATCTGCAGATCGTGCTGGTGGTCTCCTGAACACCGCCCTTGATCTCATGCACGTGACCTGCGGCTACGGGGCCGGATCGCTTTGGGTCGCGGCGTAACCCAATTCCGCCAAGGCTTTTTCCAGGGTGGCCGCCCGGGTTTGAAAACTGTCCACCGCCGCGTTGGAGAAGACGTAAAAGGGGCCTTTGCCGGCGAAGCTCTCCCTGGTGATTACGGCATCGACGGCGTGCTGGATCAAAAATTCCGCCACCCGGATGCCTTTGCCGTGTTTGACATGGGTGAAGGGGTTGGCCAGGATCTCCTGGGCGACGGGTGTGCGGTCCTTGATGCCGATCGTGATCAGCGCGAAACAGGGGGCCTCGCCAAAGTGATCGGAAATCCGCTGCGCTTGGTCATCCTGCAGGGGTACGGCATACACCAGGGTTTCTTTGCGGATGGGCTCGAAGTGAATCAGCACCCGGTCCACGTTTTTGATCCGTTTCGAAATGCTGGCCGCGATCCGGTTGGCGATAAAGGCCGCCTTGTCAAGCTCGTGGGCCTTGAGCAGAATGTTGGCTTCGATGAACTTATAGCGGCCCGAATTGCGTCCCGTGAGGTTTTCGATCGCCGTCACCCGCGGTTCGGCCAAAATAAGTTTCTCGGCCAGGCTCAGGGTGCTGTAGTCCAGGGAGGCGTCCAGGAGCACGCGGATGCCGTCGCTGAGGATTTTACCGCCCGACCAGACGATGATCGCCACGACGATAAAGGCGCTGACGCGGTCCAGGGCGAGGCCCGCCAGGCTGCCCGCAAGCCCCGCCAGCACCGCTGCGCCGGCGAACATGTCGACCCCGATGTGTTTGGCGTCCGCGACCAGGCTCGGCGAGTTGATTTCTCGGCCCACGCGGGCGGCATAGGTCGAGTAGGCAAACGCCACCCCCATGGCGCACAGCACGCTGGCCATCGTCGCCCCGACGTTCTGCAGTTGCGCGTCACCCCCCCGGATGGCTTCCAGCGCGATTTCGTAGCCGGCGTAAAGAATCGCCAGCGCCACGCCGACCGCGGCCAGGTTTTCGACCTTGTAGAGGCCGTAGGGGAATGACCGGGTCTTGCGCTTGGCGATCACCAGTCCGCCCAACACCGTTGAAGACGCCACGACGTCCGAGAGCGAATGAAACGCGTCGGCCTTCAGGGCGATACTGCCGGAGAGCCCCGAAAAGAAATATTTGATGCCGAACAGCAGCAGGTTGACCCCGATTGCCAGCAGCGCCACTTTTTCACCTTTCTCCATCGTCGCCTTCCCCTTGCGGCCGATCCGCCAGATTGCGGGCAATCCCTTTGAGGGTTTTCAGGGCCTCGTCGTAATCATAGGCGGCAATCTGGTTGGCTAGGTTTTGAAACCGGGTGCTGTCGAGGTGGTCTCCGAGGGCTTTCAAAAGGGGTTCAATCTGCTCCGGGTCGGCCAGTTCGAGGGCCGTGGCAAGCTGCGTGAGCAGCGCCTGGAGCCGCTGCGGGTCGGGCGGTGAGGTCGGCCGCTCTGCGGGTGCGGTCCGGGTCTGATCAGCGAGGTGCTGCAGGGAGGCCAGCACCTGCTGTAATTCGGTTTCCAGCCGATGGATGAGCGCTGCGTCAGGAGCCTGAGTCTGGCACTGGGTTTCAAGCGCCTGAGCGGCTGTCCTGAGTTCCGCTGCACCGATGTTGGCGGCGCTGCCGTTGAGGCGGTGCGCCAGCTGCTGCAGGGCCTTCCAGTCTCTTTGCGCGACCACGGCGTTCAGCCGGGACAGGGTGTCGCGGTTGTCTCTGGCAAACCCCAGCAGAATGCGCCGGAACGCAGAAGGGTCGATGGCCAGGGAGGTGAGGGTTTCGCGGATCCGGATGCCGGGCAGCGCTGCCGGCAGCACGTCGCTCGGCTCCGCCGCGGCGGGTGGGGCCCCGTGTATCGGCGTTGCGGCGCCCCGGGCGGCGAACCCCTGGGGGCCGGTCCGATCTTTGACGGCTTTCCACAGGGTGCGGAACAGCCGGTCCTGTTGAATGGGTTTGGCGATGTAATCGTCCATACCTGCGGCCAGGCACTTTTCATCGTCGCCCTTCATGGCGTGCGCCGTCATGGCGATGATCGGCAGGGAGCTGAAGCGCGCATCTTCGCGGATCCTGCGGGTGGCCTCGTAGCCGTCCATCTGCGGCATCTGGATGTCCATCAGGACCGCATCGTATCGTGCCCGCTGAAGCGCCGCCAGCGCCTCTTTGCCGTTTGCGGCGATATCCACGCGGATCCCCGCCCCCTCCAGGACCGCCTGCGCCACCTGCTGGTTGGTGGGGTTGTCTTCCACCACCAGAACGCGGCAGCCCTTGAGGCGGGTTTTGTAGATCGAGGCCATGGTTGTGATACCTTTCGGTGGCCGCCCTTCGCGAATCCCCTGCTTGCCGAAGGCGTCCATGATGGCGTTGAAAAGGGTCGAGGGATAGATGGGCTTGGTGAGAAATGCGGTGATGCCGACCTTTTGGGAGTCCAGGCGCTCATTTTCACGGCCAAACGCCGTCATCAGGATGATGGGCAGCGTAAGCGCGAGATCGCTGCGGATTCTGCGGGCGGTCTCGATGCCGTTCAGTTCGGGCATCAGCCAGTCCAGGATCACCAGCTCGAAGGGGTCCGGGCGGGAGCGGTTGTGGGTCAGAAGCCTCAGCGCCGCCGGGCCCGAGGAGACCGTTTCAACCTTGAAACCGAAAGAATCCAGCGTTTTTTTAGTGATGGCGCGGCTGGCCGCGCAGTCGTCGACCACCAGAACGCGCATTCCTTGAATGTCCGCAGGGGGGATCGGCTGCGGTTCGTGGTCTCCCGGCTGCCTTTGGAGGGGCAGACTGAACGTGAACGTGCTGCCCTTGCCCGGCTGGCTTTCAACCTTGATCGTGCCGCCCAGCAGGTCCACCAGCTGTTTACAGATGCACAACCCCAGGCCGGCGCCCTCGTATTTGCGGGCGATGGAGGCATCGGCCTGGCTGAAGGGTTCGAACAACTTGGGCAGGTACTCCGGGGCGATGCCCACGCCGGTATCTTTGACAAAAAAGGTCAAAAGAACCTGCTCCGGCGAAAGCTGCGGGAGGTGGGTGCCCACCAGGATGATGCCGCCGGATGGGGTGAATTTGACCGCATTGTCCACCAGGTTTTTAAGAATTTGCTGCAGGCGCAGGGGGTCCCCGACCAGCGCCCGCGGCGTTTGCGGGTCGAGGTCGACCAACAGTTCGATGCCCTTTTCACCGGCCTTGGGGCTGAACAGGTCCGTGACCCGGTCGAGCACATCGTCCAACTTGAAGGGCCGCGAGTCCAGATCGAGTTTGCCGGCCTCGATTTTCGAGAAGTCCAGGATGTCGTTGATGATGCCGAGCAGGGAATATGCCGATGCGGAGATGATCTTCAGATAATGTTCCAGCTTAGGCGACAGCTCTTCGCTCAGGGCCAGATCCGTGGCGGCGATCACACCGTTCATGGGGGTCCGGATCTCATGGCTCATGTTGGCCAGAAATTCGCTTTTGGCCCGGGTGGCGGCCTCTGCCGTCTCCTTGGCTTCGATCAATTTGCGTTCCACCAGCTTACGTTCGCTGATATCCCGCAGGATGCCGATGGCGTTCCAGCGGCCCTTCAGTTTGACGGCTGAAACCGACAGCTCGATGGGAAATTCCTCACCGTTTTTGCGAAGCGCGGAAAGCTCCAGGGTCTGGCCGATCACGGCGCCTTCGCCGCTGGCTTGGAAGGCTTCGAAGCCTTGCTGATAGCCCTCTCTGAAGCGTTCTGGGGCCAGCCATAAATGCAGTTCGCGGCCCAGGGCCTCTTCCGGGCTGTACCCC
>JBAPYE010000361.1:0-3024 GCA_049284575.1 Desulfobacterales bacterium | reverse complement strand
CTTTGGGGTGGATCAGCATGCCGAGAGTGATGGTGTCCAGCCGCTCGAACATGGCCTGGCTGGCCTCGATCCAGACCCACCGCGAGAGGCAATCCCCGGCGCGGTTGCAGATGCCGCAGAGCTTATCCCCGCGCTCGGCGCAATCGGTGATGGCCGTTTTGCCTTCCAGCACCCGGACAATTTCACCGATGCGGATCTCTTCCGGTGGCTTGGCCAGCTGATGCCCCCCGAACGGTCCCCGCTGGCTGTGGACGATTCCGGCCTGCTTGAGCTTGGGAATCAATTTTTCTAAATACTTCAACGATATATTTTGCCTTTTGGCGATATCGCCCAACGGCACGGGACCCTCGTTGCCGTGAATGGCCATGTCCAGAAGCATTCGGGTGCCGTATCGACTTTTGGTTGTCAGGCGCATGACAAAGGTCTCGCTGATGGGGGAATGCATTGAGGCGGTGGATGCGCGCGCATGAGCATCGCGGTGGCTTATGGTCTCAGCAGGAATCCGGTTTGTCAAGGGCTGTCGTCACCGTGCGCACAGGGAGGGGAGCCGAGTGGGCCGGCGGGCGGATCGATGTGCAACTGGTCGGGTTCGGGGTTGCGGGGGGGGACCTCATGCGTCGGCAATTCCGATGCCGCGTGCTTGTCCGGACGATGCCGGGGCAGGAGAATCAGAAAGCGCGAGCCTTGACCGGGCGAGGACGTCACCCGGATGCTCCCCCCGTGCTGAGTGATCACATGGTTGGCGATGAACATTCCCAGCCCCGTGCCCTTTGATCCCTTGGAGGAAAAAAAGAGCGTAAACATCTTTTCCTGGGTCTCGCGATCCATGCCCATGCCGTTGTCGATCACTTCAAAGCAGATCCGGTCCGGGCCGTCGGGCCGGGCCTGAAACCAGACCTCATGATCGGATTGGTTCCGGTCGTGAATGCAGGCCTCCACGGCGTTTTCGAGGAAATTGACCAGCGCCGCCTGCAGCCAGTTCGGATCGGCTTCGCACATCCCGAGAGCCGGGTCGATATCGGTTTTTAAAGGAACCCGGTGACGCTCGGCCACCGGATAGACGGTGGCCACCACCGTGCGCGCCAGACGATGGGTGTCCACCTCCCGGTACTGCAATTCGCGGCTTTTGGCATAGTACAGGATTTCCAGCACCATCTTGCGGATGCGGTCGGTCATTTGACGAATCTGATCGAAGGCGTGCTGAATCCGGTCGGGGTCCTGGCGCTTCAAGCCGGTCTCGAGCTGGTAAATCCCGCCGTCGAGCGCGGTGAGCATGCCCTTGACCCCATGGGACATGGAACCGAGCATCAGACCTAAGGAAACCAGGTGGTCCTGGAGCTTGCGGATCTGGGTGATGTTGGTGGACATCTCCATCACCTGGGTGATATTGCCCCGTTCGTCGCGGATCGGGGCCGTCCAGGTCAGCACGTTGTATTGGCGTCCGGACCTGGAGGTGACGATCTCTTCGGTCTGATGGGGCCTGCCGTCCTTGAAGGTGTCGGCCACCGGGCAGTTGGGGCACTGGGTGGAACGATGCTTGTAAACCTCGTAGCAAAAGGCCCCCACCTGCGTGCCAAAATCCTTCTTGAACAGCCGGTTGGCGGCGGTGATGCGAAACCGGCGGTCCTGCACCGAAATGTAGCACGGCACCTCGTCGAAAAGCTGCTGGTAGGAAACCTGAGCCGTATGCAGGTCATCGAGCCGCGCCGTGTAGCGGTCTAGTTTGGATTTGAGGGAAATCCACTCCCTGGCCTGCCGCAGCATATGATCCAGCGCCAGGCTGTTGACCGGTTTGCTCAAAAATCCCAGGGCATCGGAACCGAGCTGCTCCACGAACGGGGCTAAAAGTTCTTCCGCGCTAAAAACGATCAGTTGGGTCAGCGGCTGATCGGCCTTGAAACGCCGCAGCAGCGCTATGCCTTTCACGCGGCCGGCGAAAATGGGGTCGGCCAGGACGATCTTGTGGGCGTGTCTTTCAAACAAGCCTGCGGCGTCGGCCTCGCATCCGGCGATATCCACGGCAAACTGTTGGCGCGCCAGATACGTGGCCAGTGCCGCGGCAAGCGAGGTGTCCGAGTCGATGATAAGCAGCGTTACGGTCATTGGCTTGGCCCGCTATTTCGGATATCGGCGCTATCGGTTCGGATGTTGGCTTGCATCACATCAGGGTGTCGCGCACGATTTTGAGCAGCTGCTCCCGGTCGAAAGGCTTGGTGAGCGTGGCCACCGCCTTGCCGATGGCGTATTCGTTGCCGGACATGCCGCTGATGACGATCACCGGGGTGTTCTTGATTTCGGGATCCTGGCTCATTTTGCGGTAAAAGCGCGGCCCCCATTCGCCTGGCATCTCCAGGTCCAGGGTGATCAGATCGGGTTTTTCGCGGCGCGCCATCTCCAGACCGGTCTGGGCGTCCGGCGCATGACAGGTTGCGTAGCCGTGGTCCTCGAAGAGGGTCGTTAAGTAATCCACCACGTTGGGATCGTCATCCACCACCAGTATTTTGTGTCCCATGTTTCATTCCTTCCATACGTCGATTGCGGGCACGATGGTCTTGGCGCCCGATCGGACTCACTGCGCCTTGGGCGGCCGGCTTACGCTGAGCACCGGACAGCTGGCGCGGACGATGACCTGCTCCATATTGCTGCCGAGCTTGGCATTTTCGGCGTCCAGCGCCTGACTCTGATGGGCCATGATAATGAGATCGGCCTGCTTTTCCCGGGCGAACTTGACGATTTCGATATAGGGAATCCCCTCCCAGACCTCGATGCTGTAGTTCTTGAATTCGCCCATGCGCGGCACGTAGAGTCCGCGAATCCGCTGCCGGGCTTCGCGCAGCCGTTTTTCGATGGTGTCCTGGTCGATCAGCACACCGGTCTGGGGCGTGCCGATATCCAGCGCATGAAAGAGGTGCAGTTCGCCATCCAGGGACCCGGCCACCTCGAGGCAAAAATCAAACGCCGCGTTGGCGGCCTTTGAAAAGTCGGTGGCAAACACGATATTGGAAAAACCGCCGCCCCAGAACG
>JBAPYE010000360.1:0-6475 GCA_049284575.1 Desulfobacterales bacterium | reverse complement strand
CCGGTCGCTCAGAGCGGCGCCGGCGGTCTCCATCGGCGTTGCCGGCACGCATGACGGGAGGGTGAAATAAACGTTCAAGGGCTGGTCGACAGCCGAGCGCAGCATGGTGTCGATGCCCCTCAGACCCAGCACATTGGCGATTTCGTGGGGATCGGCGCACACCGTGGTCGTGCCGCAGGGCACCACCGCCCGGGCAAATTCGCCCACCACCACCATGGCGCTTTCGATGTGCACATGCGGGTCGATGAAGCCCGGGGCCAGATAGCGGCCCGCCAGGTCAACATATCGGTGACCCTTGTAGGGGCCGATCCCCAGGATCGTGCCGGCGCTCACGGCCAGGTCGCCGTGGACAATTTTACCGCAAAACACATCGACGATACGGGCGTTTTTCAGGACCAGCTCGGCCGCCTGTTCCCCCCGGGCGGACCGGATGATGCGGGCAAGTGTCATGAACGGCTCCTCAGCTGCCGGTTGAAGGGCGGATTTTTCGGGCGATGGCTGTCACCTGGCGGCGGATTTCGGCGATGTCCAGGCTTTGCAGCCGCCCGCCGGCCACCAGGCGCCGCCCGGCCACCAAAACCTCGCGGACGTCGTCGCCTCGGGCGGCGTATACCAGGTGCGAGGCCGGGTGGTAGATCGGCACCAGGTGCGGGGAATTGGCCGCGAGGACGGTGATGTCGGCGGCCTTGCCGATTTCAAGCGAGCCGGTGACCGCGCCGAGGCCGACGGCTTCGGCGCCTTGAATGGTGGCCATCTCGACCACGGTCCGGGCCGGGCAGGCCGTCGGGTCGCCGCTTTTAACCTTGTGGAGCTTGGCCGCGGTGTCCATCTCGTGCAACAGGTCGAGGTCGTTGTTGCTGGCGCAGCCGTCGGTGCCGAGGCCCACGGTGATCCCGGCCGCCAGGAAGTCGGTGACCGGCGCAATCCCACTGGCCAGCTTCATGTTGCTTTGCGGGTTGTGGGAGATGGCGGCCCCGCCGGCGGCGATGCGTTCGATGTCCCGCTCGTCGGCCCAGACGCAGTGAACCAGAAGGGTCCCCGGCGTCAGGAGACCCAGGCGCTCCAGGTAGGCGATGGGCGAGAGGCCATGGCGGTCCCGGCTTTCGTCGCACTCCTGGCGGGTTTCGGCGGCGTGGATCTGGAAGAGCACGCCGTGTTCGGCGGCCAGGGCTTTTGCCGCGCGCAGGGTGTCCGCGCTGCAGGTGTAGGGCGAATGGCAGAAGACCGCCGGGGTGATCAGCGGCGCGCGCGACCGCCAGTGCACCACGAACTCGCGGGCCGTGGTGATGTTGCCTGCCGGGTCGGGAACGCCCGGTGCCGCAAAATCGATGACCCCCTGCCCCAGGACCGCCCGCATCCCCGATTCCGCCACGGCCGCGGCCACCTGGTCCTCCAGGAAATAGCCGTCGCAGCAGGTGGTCGTGCCCGACAGGAGCATTTCGGCACAGGCCAGGCGGGCGCCCCAGCCCACCGTAGCGGGGGTGATATGCCGGCGCTCCGCCGGGAAGATGTGGTCGTTGAGCCATGTTTCCAGGGGCAGGTCGTCGGCCAGGCCGCGGAAAAGGGTCATGGGCAGATGGGTGTGGGTGTTGACCAGCCCGGGCATGATGATGCCGCCGCGGGCGTCGATGCACGTTTCGGCCCGGGGTCGTGCGGCGTCCGGGTCCTCCGGTCCCAGGGCGACGATCCGGCCGCCGCGGATCCCCACAAACCCCGGCGAAAAGATGTCAAAGCCCGGGTTGACGGTGAGCATGATGCCGTTGTGAATCAAGGTGTCGTAGGTCATGGGGCGGCTTTCAGTTCGGCATGGATCCGGCCCCGAGTCGGGCGGCGATCGCCCGCACGTCGGCGCTGATTCGTTCGAGATCCAGGCTCTGGACCTCCCGGTTTTCCATCACCAGCCGCCCGTTGATGATAACCGTGTCCACGTCGCCGCCGCGGGCGGCGTAGACCAGGTGCGAGGCAGGGTGGTAGAGCGGGGTCAGGTGGGGCTTGCGGCAGTCGATAATGATCAGATCGGCCCGTTTGCCGGGCTCCAACGATCCGGTGACCGCATCCAGGCCCAGGGCCCGGGCGCCGTCGATGGTGGCCATTTTCAAGACCTGTTCGGCCGGCAGGGCGGTGGGGTCCAGGGTGGCCACCTTGTGGAGTTTGGCGGCCGTGTCCATCTCCAGAAAGAGGTCCAGATCGTTGTTGCTGGCGCACCCGTCGGTTCCCAGGGCGACGCACAGGCCGGCGGCCAAGAGTGCCGGGACCGGGGCGATCCCCGAGGCCAGCTTCATGTTGCTTTCCGGGTTGTGGGAAACCTTGACATCCGCCGCCTGCAGAAGCGCGATGTCCTCGGGGGTCAGCCGGACGCAGTGGCAGGCCAGCAGGCCGGGGTCCAGGACCCCGAGCTGCGCCAGATGGCCCACCGGCGTGCGGCCGTAGCGCGATCTGATCCGGGCCACCTCGCCGGCGGTTTCCGAAAGGTGGGTGACCAGCGGCAGCTGGAGTTCGCGGGCCAGATCGGCGGCCCGGCAGAGCAGTTCGGGGGCGCACAGGTAGGGCGAATGGGGTTCCACGGCCACCCCGATCAGGGGATCGCCGGACCAGCGGTCGGCCATGCGCCGGGTATAGGCCAACCCGTTTTCAGGGAGGCCGTAATTGGGCGAGGGAAAGTCGAAGAGGACCTCACCCACCACCGCTCGCAGGCCGGCTGCGTGCGCGGCACGGGCGACGGCATCCGCGAACAGATACATGTCGCAGAAGCAGGTGGTTCCCGACAGGATCATTTCGGCGCAGCCCAGCAGGGCCCCCTGGTGGACCATCTCTTCGGTCAGGCGGGATTCGGCCGGGAAGATGTGGTCGTGCAGCCATTTTTCAAGGGGCAGGTCGTCGGCCAACCCCCGGAAGCAGGTCATGGCGGCGTGGGTGTGGGTGTTGACCAGCCCGGGCATAATGATGCCGCCGTGGGCATCGATGATTTTTTTGGCCGGAACCGCAGCCAGGCGTTCGGCCGGCGCGGCCGCCAGGATGCGATCGCCGGCAATTGCCACCGCCCCGTCATCGATCCGGGTGCCGGCGCCGTCCATGGTCAGAACGGTGCCGTGGGTGACCAGAATATCGGCGGCAGGCGGCATGCAGAGCCCTTTCTTGGTGGTTTTTGGCGGCGCTTCGGCCGGAGGCCAACGTGACCCGACCTCAGGCGCCGGAGAGTTCGGCTGCGATCCCCCAGATGATGCGGCCCAGTTGTGGCGCCGCCTTCTGGGCGGTTGCGACGATCGCCTCGACGGTCGCCGGGGCCGGGCGGTCCGGGTCGTTTAAGTTGGTGATGATGGAGACCCCGAAAACCCGCATGCCCCCGTGAACCGCGGCGATCACCTCCTGGACGGTGGACATGCCGACGGCATCGGCGCCGATGGTTTTGAGGAATCGGATTTCAGCCGGGGTTTCCAGCGAAGGCCCCTTGAGGCCGGCGTAGACCCCCTGGGTCAGCGGGATGCCCGCCGCTGCCGCCGCTTTGCGCGCGGTTGCGGCCAGGACCGGGTCGTATACCCGGGTCATGTCCGGAAAGCGACCCCCCCAGCGGTCCACATTGGGCCCGACCAGCGGGTTTTCGCCGGTCAGATTGATGTGGTCGGTTATCACCATCAGGTCGCCCGGATGAAAAGACGGGTTCAATCCCCCGGCGGCGTTGGTTACCAGAAGAGTGTCAACCCCCAGCGTCTGGAGCACGCGCACGGGAAAGGCGACCGTGGGGGGGGTGTAGCCTTCGTAGAGATGGAAGCGCCCCTGAAGCGCAAGGGTGGGTACGCCGGCGAGGGTGCCGCACAGCAGGCGGCCGTGGTGACTCTGAACGGTGGGAGCCGGGAAATGGGGGATCTCACGGTAAAGCAGTTTCGTGGCGACCGTCATGTCAGCGGTCAGGTCGCCGAGGCCGGTTCCCGTCATCAGCCCCAAACGGGGGGGGACCGTCACGTGCGCCGCGATGAAGTCGGCGGCTTCCTGAACGTGAAGCGGATAGGTTGCAAACGGGGTAGTTTTGTCTTTTGGCACGCGGCGGTCTCCAGGGCGGGTGGGGTGGCGCGTTTTGAAATATGCCGGATCATAGTTCACCGCTTGCCAACCGTCAACCCGCCTCTCAGGCGGCCGCCGGCGCACCCGCCGGTTCCCCGGATGGCGGGGGTTTCCGAAGCGCTTGGGATTGACTTTCGACTGGGTTTGTGAAACAGTACGATCTCATAATTATGCAATGAATATTCGGCCTTGGGGAGAGTAATGCGGCTCTCGGGGCATTTTGAGGGTAGGGTCGCCGATGGTTTCAGTGGCGCCAAAATCATTGCCGAACCGTCCCGGGGAAGAAAGTGCCGCCTGATTGCAATGAAAATATCTGAAATTAAGGAAATACTAAAGGCTGAAGTGCTGGCCGGGGAAGATTGTTTGGACGATGTGGTGGTGGGCGGCGGTGGCGCCGATCTGATGGAGGATGTTCTTGCGGCGGTTGCCAAGGGTGCCGTTCTGCTGACGGGACTGAATTCGGATCAGGTTATCCGGACCGCCAAAATCGCCGGTGTGGGTGCCGTTGTTTTTGTCCGCGGCAAGAAACCCGACGACAGCCTGATCGCCCTTGCGCGCGAATTTCACTTGCCGCTGCTGGTGACACGCCATACGCTGTTTGTCTCCTGCGGGCGGCTTTACATGAACGGGCTGCGGGGCCTGGACGGCTCATGGTGATCCACCGCCCGCCGAAAGTCGTAAAATCCATCGACCCTCAAGTCTGCAATTGAAAAACAGCCTTAATTTTGCTAAGCGTTCTCACGCATGTCGAAATCCGCAGATACGTGCGTTAGATTGCCGTCGCCGCTTCCAGAAAAGACCGAAGCGGTTCTTATTGGGGAGATCAGCGCGAGCTGGAACGCGCCCCACGGCCCGCCGATAGTTCAGGGGGACCGCCAGGCGCCTTCCGGAACAGTTAATCCTTGGCGGCCGCATCGGCCGCTGCGCACACCGTCGCTTGACCGGTCGGACGGTTTCCGTCCGAGGTCCCGCGGCGTCTGTGCGGGCGGCCGCCGGTCCCGCTGCAAAGGGGAGAGTGCATTATGCTGTCAGCCTTGTTTATGATGGGGGGGCTTGGTCTTCTGGTGGGTGTGGGTCTGGCCGCAGCTTCCAAAATCTTTTACGTTTACGTGGATCCGACGATTCTGGCGGTGGAAAGCGCTCTCCCGGGTGCCAACTGCGGGGGTTGCGGCTTGCCGGGCTGCAGCGCCAACGCCGAGGCCATCGTGGCCGGCCGCGCCGCGCCCAACTCCTGCGTTGCGGCCGGGCCCGAAGTGGCCGAGGCGATTGCCGCGATTCTGGGGGTCGCCATTGAGACCAAGGAGCCGGACATTGCGCGGCCCGGCTGCACTTATGGGGTTCAGGATGCCGACGTCAAGTATCTCTACGACGGTCTGAGCGACTGTCGGGCCGCGGCCCTGCTCAGCGGCGGCATGAAGGTCTGCACCGTCGGCTGCCTGGGGCTGGGCAGTTGCGCCAAGGCCTGTCCGTTCGATGCCATCACCATGGGGCCCGAGGGTCTGCCGGTGGTCGATGAGGTCCGCTGTACGGGCTGCGGCACCTGTGAGCGGGTGTGCCCCAAGCACATCATCACCCTCTCGTCGGTCACCCGCCGCATCATGCGCGAATACACCACCGATGAATGTACAACGCCCTGCCAGCGGGCTTGTCCTGCCGGCATCGACATCTGTGAGTATATCCGGCAGATCAGCCTGGGTGATTACCACCGGTCGGTTCAGGTGATCAAGGAGCGCAACCCCTTCCCCACTGTCATTGGCCGCATATGTCCGCGCCCCTGCGAACAGGAGTGCCGGCGCGGGCTGGTCGACGAGCCCGTGGCGATCAACTTCTTGAAACGTTTTGTGGCGGATTACGAACGTGAAAGCGGCTCCCGGGTTCAGCCCTTCAAGGCGCCGGCGACGGGACGCAAAATCGCGGTGGTCGGGGGCGGCGTGGAAGGCCTGTCAGCCGCCTTTTTTGCCGCGCGACTCGGCCATGAGGCCACCGTTTTCGAGGCCACCACCACCCTCGGGGGTCTGCTGCGCACTGCCATCGCCCGCAATCGCCTGCCCCAGGACGTACTCGACTGGGACATCCAAGGGGTCATCGAAATGGGCGTGGCCGCCGAAACCGGTAAAACCCTGGGCAAGGATTTCAGCGTGGCGACCCTGCTCCAGGACGGCTATGAAGCGGTGTTCCTGGCCGCCGGTGGGTGGGACAGCCGACTGACCCGTCATTCCGGGGGGGTCCCCGAAAAGCCGGTTCCGGGCACCCACCTGCTCATCGATTTCCTGGAAGCCGGCCCGGCGCTTCAGGCCGAGATCGTCAAAAAAGGGGACGTGGTGATCGTCGGCGGCGGTCCGGCCGGGCTGGAGGCCGCCCGCATCTGTCAAAAGGCCGGTGCCGGCAAGGTGAGTCTTCTGATCCGCGAACCCCG
>JBAPYE010000359.1:0-2089 GCA_049284575.1 Desulfobacterales bacterium | reverse complement strand
GCCACACGGTGACGGTGGTGGAGCAGAGGGGCCGGATCGGCGGGGTTGCCCGTCTGGCCGCGATCCCGCCGGGCCGCGGGGAGGTGTGGGATATCGTGGATTTTCTGCAGCGCGAACTGGACCGCCTCAAGGTCGAAATCCGCCTCAATGCCCCCGTCGACGCCACCCTCGCCGCCCTGCGGCCCGAGGTGGCCGTCCTGGCCAGCGGCAGCCTGCCCGAGATGCCCGTGATCACGGGCCTCATCCAGACCCGAATGACGCTCACCACCGTCGTCGACGTGCTGGAGGGCCGCAGCCTGGCAGGCGACCGGGTGATCGTCCTGGGCGGCGGCCAGGCCGGCCTGGTGCTCGCCGACTTCCTGGCCGAAAAAGGCAAGGAGGTGGCCGTGCTCAACCGCCGGCCGCATTTTGCGGAAGAAATGTCCAGCAACGACCGCTTCTACCTGCGGGAGCGCCTCAAGCGCGACGGGGTGCGGTTGTACAAGCGGGTTGCCATCCAGCGCTTTCTCCCCGACGGGGTGGAATTTAAAAGCGCCGGGGACGCCCACTGCTTAAACGGCTTCGACACGGTGGTCCTTTCCGAGCGCATGACGCCCATCCGCGAAGCGGCCGCGCGCCTCAAAGAGCGGGGCATCCCGCTGCACGTCGTCGGGGACGCCAAAAACCCGCGCACCCTGATGCACTGTCTCAGCGAGGGAGAGGAAATCGGCCGCGAGATCTGAGGGTCTCGCAGAAGCCCGCGTGGGAACCGACATTTTCCGCCCCCTCGCCTTTTGCGAAACCCCTTGTCGGCCGGCCGCCGTGGTCAGGCGACCGCACCCCAGCCGGCGCCTGTCAGCCCGGTTGCCGCCATCACCCCCAAAGGGCTCTGCCGCATGCCCTCGAACCGCGAACATCTTTTGCGCCACGCCCCAAGCAGCCGCTGGTGCAGCACCTTGACGCTGGTGCTCCTGCTGCTGCTCGCAGCCGCGGGGGGCGCCGGTGCGTCTTTCATGGCAGCACCGCCCCCGCAGGAGGTGGTCACCCTGCGCACGCTGTGGTCGGCGGACGGGGCGCACCCGGGAGGCCGGGCCCTGCTGGCGGTGGTGCTGGACGTTGCCGAGGGCTACCATATCAACGCCGATGCCGCCCAGTTGGTGGTGCCGCCGGGCTTCAAGCCCCTGCCCACCCGGGTTGAGGTGACCAGCGGGGACGCGGCGCTGGGCGTTGAGGCCCCCCATTTTCCCCCCGCCCACGCCCTTAAACTGGCGTTCAGCGATGAGCCCCTGATGTTCTTTAACGGGCAGGTGGTAGTTTACCTGCCCGTTATGGTCAGCCCGCAGGCCGCCCCCGGCGACCACCCCCTGGAAATCCTGGTGGCCTATCAGGCCTGCGACGCCCAGACCTGCCTGCTGCCCCGCAAGGTGCCGCTGGCGCTGGCGCTGGCGGTGCGCCCGGCAGGATCGCCGCTGACCCTGGTTGAACCGGCGCTGTTTGCCGCCTTCGGCGACCCCCGCACCCTTCCGGCGCCCCAGGCGGTACGCTTCGAGCTCTTCGGTCTGACCTTCAGCATCGACGTTTCCGCCTGGCTGGGGCTGGCGATGCTGCTGGCCACGGCGGCCTTGGGCGGGGCGCTGCTCAACTTCACCCCCTGCGTGCTGCCCCTGATTCCCATCAAGATCATGTCTCTGGCCGGCCTGGCCGGCAACCGGCGCCGCGCTCTGGTCCTGGGCCTTGCGATGGGCGCCGGGGTGGTGGTCTTCTGGCTTTTCCTGGGCGGCCTGGTGGCCACGGTAGGCGGGTTCAGCGCCACCAACCAGCTCTTCCAGTACCCGGCCTTCACCATCGGCCTCGGCCTCTTCATCGCTCTCATGGCCGTGGGCATGGGCGGCTTTTTTCACCTGCGGCTGCCCGCCTTCGTCTACCGCTTCAACCCCGCCCAGGAAACCCTGCCGGGCGCTTTTGGGCTGGGCATCCTGGCGGCCGTCCTGTCCACCCCCTGCACGGCGCCCTTCATGGGGGCCGCCGCGGCCTGGGCCGCCACCCAGCCGCCGCCCACGACCCTGGCGACGTTTGCCGCCATCGGCGGCGGCATGGCCCTGCCCTACCT
>JBAPYE010000358.1:0-15291 GCA_049284575.1 Desulfobacterales bacterium | reverse complement strand
CGTCAGTGCTTTCCGGAAACGCCAAAAACCCCACCGATGAAGTCCTTCGCCTTTTTATCGGCAAGAATGGTCTGATCGACCGCCGCCAGAATGCGTGTGAGATCCTGCTGCAGGCGCTGCACTTCGGCGAGGGGCTGGTCCGAGACATCAGGGGCCTGCAGGCGCTGACGGATATCCGCCATCAGGGCCCGGGTGGGCGCCACGCCCAGAAACTGCGGCATTTCGCCGAGCGTGTTGAGCAGAAAATCGTTCAGGCTGATGATCAGAAAATCGTGGCCGGCCTCAAACGCCTGGAAGCGCTTGAGGGTTTCCTTAACGGCCTGAATGTTAACCCCGGCCGGCTGGTCTGGGTGGAAATTTTGAATCAGGGTCTTCTGCAGCGGCTGAAAGCCGCGCTTCAGGCTCTCCATGACGGCTGTGACCCAGCGCGACCGCTCGTATCGATAGCCGTCTTGAATGCGGCGCCAGTCCGGGTGCTCCAGGTCGCCGTTGAACTGCTCCAGTGCGGTGAACAGCCAGCGCCCGTGGGCCGCAACCAAATGTTGGTGAAGCCCGCAGAAAATGTCATTATAGACTGCAATCACCCTTTCCTGGGCCGCCTCACGGCGCGCCGCGCCCTCCAGCTGGCCCGCGGAGTGCTGGTCCTTTTCAATGACACCCGATGCCAGCAGCGAGGTGAGCACCTGGTAGACCACGAATTCATCATAACCGCTGACTTCAACCAGTTCCCGCACCGTCCGGCTGCCATCCACGAGGGTCATGAAGCGCCACTCGAGGGTGTTGAAGGTAATCTCACGCTGATTGGGCGTCTTCTGGGAAATCCGGAAGACAATACGGTCACTGGCGATCTGCTTTTTGAGGATCGACATTTCATCGATCCGTCGGGTGGCCTCCAGTATGATGGACATGATGTCCAAGCGCGTGACCACCAGCCCGTTGAGGTTCAGCCGGGCGTCGGTGTATTCAAAGCTGCCCTGATCCCAGAAAAAAAGGTTGAAGATGATAAACTCGGCCTGTTTACGAATGACGGTTTTAAGCTGCTCGGGGGAGATAAAGCCCCGGCCCACGAGTATTTTTCCCATGGCCAGTTTCTGACTGCGCGCCTCGGTCAGACACTGCTGCAGCTGGTCAGCGGTAATCATGCCCTTGCTGATCAAAAGGTGTCCCAGGCGCCCCTCTTTCTGAGAACCCATGGCATAAATGATGGCCCCGTCCTGAATGAAGATCCGGACCTCATTGTCGTCGTTCACCACCCGCAGGACGCCGGTTTTTTTCTCGTTGCTCAGCAGTTGGAGAATGCTGGCCAGGGATGAGGGATCGAAATCACCTTTCAGATTCATGCAGACTCAGACCTTGTTCTGTGGTAAGGGCCGCTGGCCGATGGCAAGCCCGGCGGCAGGCCGCCCGTGCCGCCACCCCGGCCCGACTGGCTGCAGGCAGCCGGGTCGAAAGGCTTCTATGGGAAGAGAAAGTGGCGCCGGAAGACTTTTGATCCCCATGGGATCGCGGTATTTAAATCGACCAGGGCCCGGCTTTTCTAAAGCGCTCAGCCCGCGCCCGGAGGGCCCGACGAATGATCGGCGGCCCCCCAAAAAAGCGGGCCCGGAGAGATGATCCCTCCGGGCCCGCTGAGATGAAACGCGCTTCAGGTTGTTGACGGTTAGAACAGCCCGCTGACCTTACCGGTTTCCGGATCCACATCGATCCGCCGGAAGGCCGGGTTGGAGCCCGTGCCGGGCATCAGGCTGATGGTCCCGGCGCAGGGGCACAGGAACTTGGCGCCGGAGTAGATCAGCACGTCACGAATGGGCAGCCGCCACCCCTTGGGCACGCCCTTGACCACCGGGTCATGTGACAGACTCAGGTGGGTTTTGACCATCATGGTGGCGAAGTCCGCGTATTTGGGATCGCCTTCGAGCATCTTGGCCTTGGCTTCGGCTTCGGGCGACCAGTCGACGCCGTCGGCGCCGTAGACTTCCTTGGCGATGGCGGACACACGGTCACGCAGCTTCATTTCCAGGGGGTAGAGGAAATCGAATTTATTGCCTTCCTCGCAGGCCTCGATGACCGCATCGGCAAACTCAAGCGCGCCTTCGCCGCCCTTTTCCCAATGCTTGGACTCGGCGCAGCGGGCACCGGCCGCCTCGGCCGCCTTGCGCACGATCGCGCACTCGGCATCCGTATCGGTGTAAAAACGGTTGATGCAGACCACCGGGTTGATGCCGGCTTTGCGGATCACGCCGATCATGTGCACCATGTTGTCGACACCCTTTTCCACCAGTTCGAGGTTTTCCTTGGTGTACTCATCGGGCATGGCCTTGCCCGGGACGACCTTGGGCCCGCCGCCGTGCATCTTGAGGGCGCGGATGGTGCTGGTCAAAACCGAAACATGCGGTTTGAGACCGGAGAAGCGGCACTTCACGTTCCAGAACTTCTCGAAACCGATATCGGCCGCAAAGCCGGACTCGGTGACGTGGTAATCGAAGAGCTTCAGGCCGACGCGGTCGGCGATGATCGAGGACTGCCCGACGGCGATGTTGGCGAACGGGCCGGCGTGCACGAAGCAGGGCTGGTACTCGGCGGTGCACATCAGGGTCGGGTTGATGGTGTTGCGCATGAAGGCGGCCATGGCGTTGCCGACTTCCAGGTCACCGGTGGTAACGGGCTTGCCGCTCTTGTCGAAAGCCACGGTGATGTTGTTCAGCCGTTCTTTGAGATCGGCCAGATCCTTGGCGACGGCCAGAATGGCCATACACTCGGAGCCCACGGCGATGCCGAACTTGGACTGCATGGTATAGCCGTCGAGCCGCCCGCCGAGGCCGATGACGATATTGCGCAGGGCCTGGGCGCAGAAGTCGATGATCCAGCCCATCTCCACCCGGGTGGGATCGATGTCCAGGCGGCGCATGCCGGTCAGCCGGGCCAGCTGTTCGTCGTTGTAGTTGCGCTCGTGCTGCATGCGGGAGGTCATGGCCACCATCGCCAAGTTATGGGCGTTCATGATGTCGTTGATGTCACCGGTGAGCCCCAGGGAAAACTCGGTCATCGGGATCAGCAGCGAGTTGCCGCCACCGGCCGCCGTACCCTTGACGTTCATCGTGGGCCCGCCGGAGGGCTGACGCAGCGCACCGCCGACATTCTTGCCGCGCATGCCGAGGCCTTCCATGAGGCCGACGGAGGTGGTGCTCTTGCCTTCACCCAGCGGGGTCGGGGTAATGGCGGTCACCTCGATATACTTGCCATCCGGTTTGTTTTTGAGGCGGTCGATCACCTTCAAAAAGTCAATTTTCGCCAGCCGTCCCATGGGCAGCATCTCGCTCTTGTCGAGACCGAGCTTCGCCTGCCAATCTTCCGGCGTCGGCATATTTGTTTCCGCTGCCTCAGAAATCTGCCAGTCAGCCATCTCTACCGCGTTGTAAGCCATTAGTTCGTTCCTCCTTTAGTAAGTATGTGAGTGCGACGCCCCAGAGGGCACACGCCACTGGGCTTGCCCAAAGGCAAAAAACCGCATCTGTGACCGGCATGCTTGCCGTCGACCTGCCCGGGAAAGCAACCGGTTTACTGCCGATCCATAGAGTTGGCCGCGAAAGCCGGCGTTAAAAAGGAATTATCAGTAGGGTTCGGAAATTCCCGGATGGGCCAACGAACGGTTTAAGAATAATTAAGCAAAGGCTCATATCATTTGCGGGGAGTTTTGGCAAGTCCTTAATTGACCGACTAGACCATGACTAGGTGAAGACGTTGGCCGCGCCCCCCCCAGACCCGGGATTCTTCAGCCATCCGCGCTTTCGGCCTGATTCAGCTGGAAGTAAAACCCCGCCTGCCGCATCAGATCATCATGGGTGCCGGACTCGACGATCCGCCCGTCGCGCAGAACGAGGATCCGGTCGGCGCTGCGGGCCGTGTTCAGCCGGTGCGCCACGACAATGGCGGTGCGGTTTTGCATCAGGTTGGCGAGGGCGCTCTGGATTTTCTGTTCGGTCTCGGAGTCCACGTACGAGGTGGCCTCGTCCAGGATGATCAGCGACGGGTCGCGGGCAAAGGCCCTGGCGATCGAAATCAGCTGGCGCTGACCGCTTGAAAGCGAGGCGCCGCCCTCGGAAAGAACGGTGTCAAGCCCCTGGGGCAGGCGCTCGACAATGGTGTCGCAGTGGGCTGCGGCCAGCACCGCCCGCAGCGCCCCGGGGCTCAGGTCGCTGCAGCCCTGGAAAATATTGTAGCGGAGGGTTTCGGAGAAAAGAAACGGGTCTTGCATGACCAGCGCCATCGCTTGCCGCAGCGACCCCGGCGGCAGGTCCCGCACATCGGCCCCGTTGACCAGGATCCTGCCGACGGTCGGTGTGTAGAAACGCACGATCAGATTGATCAGGGTGGTTTTGCCCGAACCGGTGGGGCCCACCACCGCCAGGGTTTCACCGGCATTCAGCGCAAAGGAGATCTCCTGGAGCACCGGCTCGTTGGGCACGTAGCCGAAGCTGACCTGCTCCATGGCCAGGGTCCGGATCGTGAGCCGCGATGCCGCGCCGGGCATGGGACCCGCCGCGGCCGGAGCGGCGGCCGGGGGGGCTTCGCCGTCGGGATTGTCAAGGATCAGGAAGATGCGCTCCGCCGACGCCATGGCGTTCTGCAGAATGTTGAACTTGTCGGCAATATCGCGCATCGGCCGAAAAAACATCCGCAGATAGTAGATGAAGGCCACCAGCGCCCCCAGGCTGATCTGCCCGTCCAGCACCCCGCTGCCGCCATAGTAGATGACGGTGGCCACGGTCACCACCCCGAGAAACTCCACCAGCGGCAAAAAGATCGCCAAAACCTGGATCTGTCGCATGCCGGCGAGGTAATTTTCGTGGTTGAGGCGCGCGAAGCGCTCGAAATTGCGCCCTTCATGACCGTAGAGCTGCACCACCTTGATGCCGCCGATGGTTTCGGCAAAGCGGGTGTTGATCTCCGCCACCTGGATGCGCAGAATGCGAAACACCTCCCGCGCCTGGCGCGCAAAGCGCCCGCCGGCAAACCCGACCACCGGCAGGACCGCGAAGGTCGCCAGGGCCAGCCTCCAGTCGGTGGCCACCAGAACGGCGGCAATCCCCAGCAGGAGAAACAGATCTTTGAAGAAAAAGGCGATCACCGAGGTGAAGAGTTCGTGCATGTTCTGCACGTCATTGGTCACCCGGGTGACCAGACGCCCCACCGGGTTGCGGTTGAAAAAGGCCACCGGCAGCCGCTGGATATGACCGAAAAGGCGCACCCGCAGGCCGTGCATGGTCATCTGGCCGGCGTACTCCATGATGGTTTGCTGCAGAAAATTCAATCCGAAATTGAGCAGAACAATGATCAGAAAAAATAGGCTCATCCACCCCACCCCCACCAGGTCCGCACGGCGCAGCGCCAGGCGCTCGGCGCGATCCAGGCGCGGCAGGTCGCTGTAGGCGATCAGTGCCGACCGGCCATCCGTCGTAAAAAACGCCGGGTATCGATCCACTACGGCCGCCGCCGCCGGTGCGGCTGCGTCAACCCGCAGAAAACGCCCGACACCCCCGTTTGGCTCCGCGATTTCCACCGTGGGCACGATGTAACGGTCGATGGTCAGCTTGGTGATGTAGGGCAGGGCCAACTCCATCAGGGTGATCAGCGACACCAGCGCTATGACGCCTGCCAGAAACAGCCGGTAGGGGCGGACAAAGGGGTAGAGCCGCCGCAGCAGCCGAAGGTCGTACCCCTTGTCGAGGCGGTCTTCCTCGAAATGGCCATGATCGGATTGCATCTGTACCTCGCGCGATTGGGTTTGACCCCCCGCAGGCGGCTCGGATCCCAGCGGCTCAGGAGCGCCGCGACAGTTCTTTTGGCTGCGGTGCTGCCAATTCCTGCAGGCGATAGGTACGGGCATAGTACCCGCCCTGTCCCAGCAGCGCGGCGTGGGTGCCGCGGGCGGCAATCCGACCGTTTGCCATGACGATGATCTGGTCGGCAAAGCGCACGGCCGCCAGCCGATGGGAAACCACCACGAGGGTGTGGCGTCCGGCCAACTCGCGCAGGCTCTGGGCGATCTTGGCCCCGGTTTGCATGTCCACCTGGCTGATCGGGTCATCCAGAATCATCAGCGGCGCGGGTTTGAACAGCGCCCGGGCCAGGGCGATACGCTGCTTCTGGCCGCCGGATAAAATCACCCCCCGCTCCCCGACCCGGGTTTCCAGGCCGTGGGGAAAGCCGGCCACCGTGTCCGCCAGTGCGGCCGCTTCGAGCACCTGCGCCAGCTGCCGATCGTCGACGGACGGGTCGCCGAAGGTGATATTTTCCCGCACGGTCCCGGCGAATATGAACGGTTCCTGGGCCATAAAGGAAACCTGGGCGCGCAGGTCCGCCAGCCGCAGGTCGCGCACGTCATGCCCATCCAGGCGCACCTGGCCGCTGCCGGCATCGTAGATCCGCGGGATCAGGCTGGCCAGGCTGGTCTTGCCGCTGCCCTGGGGCCCGACCACGCCCAGCACCTGGCCGGGGCCAAGCCGCAGATCGATGTCCGCCAAAACCCCCTCCCCGGTTTGGCCGTAGCCGAAGCCCACCTTGTCAAAAACGATTTCCCCGCGGACCGCGGTCAGCGCTTCGGCATCCGAGCGTTCACGGATATCGGGGCGGGTATCGAGAATTTTGCCGATGCGGCCCAGAGAGGCGGCGCCGCGCTGGATCAGGTTGGTGACCCAGCCCATGGCCATCATCGGCCAAGTGAGCAGCCAGAGGTAGCTGATGAAGGCCACGAAATCCCCGGGGGTGATGGTGCCGAGGATGGTCTGACGACCGCCCAGAAAGAGCACGATCGCCAGGCTGAGGTTGGTAAAGAGCGCCATCATGGGGAAAAAAGCCCCGGTGATCTTCACCAGGCGAATGTTTTTGCGGATGTAGGCGCTGGAAATGGCCTCCAGTCGCAGCGCCTCGCTCTCCTCACGGTTGCCGGCCTTGATGACCCGGATGCCGGCCAGGCGTTCCCGCACCGCTTCGGTGAGCTCTGAAAAGGCGGCTTGAACCGCCTGATAGCGGTGGTGCATCTTACGGCTGAAAATCCGGGTGCCGAAAACGATCAAGGGCATGGGGATCAGCACGAAAAGGGTCAGTCGCAGGTTGATGAAGGCCATGAAACCGATGGCGGCGGTGCCCATCACCAGGGCGTCGTTGAGGGCCACCATGCCCATCCCGGTGGCCATTCGGACCTGCATGATGTCGTTGGTGGCGTGGGCCATCAGATCACCGGTGCGAACCCGATCGAAGTAGGCCGGCGAGAGGGTCTGCAGGTGGCGAAAGAGCGCGTTGCGCAGCCCCTCCTCCACCCGCCGCGAGGCGCCCAGCAAACACTGCCGCCACCCGTAGCGAAAAGTTCCGATCAGCAGCCCCATTGCCGCGATCAGAAGCGCATCGGCCAGCAGACCGGAGACGTCGATCTTTGCCAGGGTCAGGCCGTCGACCGCCCGTTTGATGATCCGGGGAATGAAAAGCTGCAGGGTGTCGACGATGATCAGACACCCGATCCCAAAGAGGATGACACGCCGGCGCTCGGTGAGATACGGCTGAATGAACCGCAGGAATTTCAAGAAAAGCCGTCCTTTCCAGCGCGAGAGGGTTCTGGGAGGCCCTCGCAGCAGAGGGCAAAATAGAGCCAATAGTAAGAACCCCGTCTAGGGAAATCAACCCGCCCAGCCCCCCGCACCCCGGCCAGCCGGCAGCCGCCACCTCCCCCGCTGGCGCGTTGACTTTGGGCGGACCCATTGCTATGATCCAAACTTATGGAACCATCAGATGTAGTTGAGTATATTGACCGTCAGAAAATCATGTGCGCCGTTGTTCTGGAAGTCAAAGCTGAGCGGCTGCGCCTGCTGACCGAAAGCAACCGAGAGATCAACATGCCCGCCAGCCGGCTGTCGCATGCCTGCAGCCAGCGAGTGGACCTCAGCCGGGGCCGTGATCACGCGGTGCAGGTCCTGAAAGAAATCGGTATCCGGCGCAAGTCGCTGATGACACGGGTCAATATCCGTGAGCTCTGGGAGATCCTCAACAGCGAGGCGGAGTGGATCGACCTGGAGACCATGGCCGCATTCTGCTTTAACAGCGATACCACCGGCGACCACGAATCCGCCGTGATACGGGCTTTTTTCGAAAACCGGATCTACTTCAAGTTCAACCGTGACCGCTTCTTCCCCAACTCCGAGGACCAGGTGGCGCACCTGCGGGCCCAGGCCGAGGAGGCCGATCACCGCAGCCGGCTGATCGAGCAAGGCGGCAGCTGGCTTCGCCAGGCGCTTGCCTCCGGCGCCTGCCGGGTGACGGCGGACGACCCGGTGGTGGCCGAAACCCTCCGCATCCTGCAGTCCTGCACCCTTTTCGGCAAAGACAGCGACCAGTTCACCCTCGCCAAGGCCATCCTGGAGCGGGCGGGGGCAACCCCGGAAAAATCGCTCTTCCCGCTGTTCGTCCGTCTGGGGATATGGGAGGAAAACGAAAACCTGGACCTCCTGCGCCTGGAGGTGCCCCTGGAATTTTCCGAGGAAAGCCTGCGGCACGCCGAGCGGCTGCGGTCCAGCCCACCGCCCTTTGCAGACAGCCCCCTGCGCCGCGACCTGACCCACCTCCCGCTTTTGACCATCGACGGCCAGGCTACCCTGGACTACGACGACGCCCTGAGCCTTGAAGACCTGGGGGATCGTTACCGCCTCGGGATTCACATTGCCGACGTGGGCCACTTCATCAAACGCGACGACCCCATCGATCGCGAAGCCCTCGCCCGCGGCAGCTCGATTTACACCGCCGACCGCAAAATTCCCATGATTCCAGCGGTCCTGGCCGAAGGTCTCTGCAGCCTGCGCGCCGGTGAGCTTCGCCCGGCGATCAGCGTGATGGCCACCCTGAGCCGCAGCGGCGGGCTGCTCGATTACGAAATTCTTGCCAGCACCGTCGCCGTCAGCCATCAGCTATCCTACTACGATGCCAACCTGATGGCCGATACCGACCCCACCATCCGCACCCTGGTGTTCCTGGCCGAGGCCTTTCGCAAAAAACGACTGGAAGACGGGGCGCTGCAGATCACGCTGCCGGAAATCAACCTGTGGTTGGACGAGCGCGGTGACATCACCCTCAGCCGGATCAACCGCGAAAGCCCCTCGCGGATGATGGTGGCCGAGTTGATGATCATGGGCAACTGGCTGATGGCCGATTTTCTGCGGCGCCACCGCTGCCCGGCAGTCTTCCGCGCCCAGGCCGAACCCCGCGAACGGCTCTACCGCCAGAACGAGGGCACCCTCTTCCAGAACTGGATGCAACGCAAGCAGATCAGCCGCTTCATGCTCGGCTGCGAACCGGAAAGCCACAGCGGCCTCGGGCTGGACGCCTACGTCACCACGACCTCCCCGATCCGCAAGTACTTCGACATGGTCACCCAGCGGCAGCTGAGGGCCCTCATGGGGTTGGACGCGCCCTACGACCGGGATCAGATGGCGTTTATCCTGGGCCGCCTCGAAATCCCGATGCGCACCGTATCCCGGGTGCAGTACCGGCGGCAGCGCTACTGGACCTTGAAGTACCTCGAGAAAAAGATCGGCCAGAAAGCCGAGGCCATCGTCCTGCAGAAACGCCGCAGCGGCTATTTGGCCCTGATCACCGAGGTCATGCTGGAATGCCAACTGCCGCTGTCGATGGGGATTGACCTCAAGCCGGAGGATCTGGTACAGGTGACCATCCAATACGTCAATGCCCGCAGCGATATGCTCTCGGTTTTCATCGGATAGCCCGTCCCAGGGGCGCCACCCGGCCGACGGCCAGGCCCCCGCCCTGGAAAGCGCGATCTCACGGAAAGGAACGAATTTGGCAGGCGTCAGGGGGGTTCTCAGCTGGCGGGTTTTGCTGATGGCGGCCGCGGCGTTGCTGGCGGCTTGCGTGCCGCATTCCCAGGTCAGCCGATTGGAGGGGCAGCTCCAAGATCAGCGGCGCAGCGCGGCCATGGCGGCGCAGCGCCTGGAGGCCGAGGTCGATCGGCGCCGGCAGGCGGAGCAGGAGCTGGCCGCCTTGCAGCAGGCGGCAGCGGCCTGCCGCAACCGCATCACGACCCTCGAGGCGCGCAGCGCCGCCGCCGAGGACCAGAATCTTCAGTTCGCCACCCGGCTGACCGGCCTGCAACGCGAGATCGAAAAACGCAACGCCGCCATTCAGCTGCAGAACCGGGTGATCCGGCTCCTCGACGACACCAAGGAAACCATTGAAACCAGCCTGAAAGAGCAACTCGCCGCCCAGAACATCAAACTGGAGGATCTTGACGGCATCCCCAAGATGATCTTCGTGGACAAGCTCCTGTTCGATCCCGGCAGCGCCGAGATCCCGGACGAAGGCAGGCGGCTTTTGCTGAGGATCGCCGAAACCCTGAGCCGGCAGCAGGAGGCGCTGATCGTCATCGAGGGCCACACCGACAACCTGCCCGTTGCGCCGGCCGCCCGTGCAAAATTTCCCAGCAACTGGGAACTCTCCGCCGCCCGGGCCAGCGCCGTGGCCCGTTTTCTGGCGGAAACGGCCGGGCTCGACCCCCGGCGCCTGGCGCCCAGCGCTTTCAGCGGCTACCGGCCGGCGGCACCCAACGATACCGCCGATGGCCGCCGACAAAACCGGCGTGTCGAGATTTTTTTAAACGCCCTGCAATAGGCGTCCGCAACCAGGCGGCCCCCCTGCCGGCCCACACCCGATGCCAGGCCTGACCCGACGCTCAGGTCAGGCATCCAGAATTTCGCGAATTTTGCGCGAGAGGCCCACCATGTCAAAGGGTTTCTGGATGAACCCGCTGCCCCCCCGACGGATCACCTCCTGGGTCTGACGATTGAGGCTGTACCCGCTGGCCAGCAGCACCCGAAGATCCGGACGCACCGCCCGCAGGCGGTCAAAGGCGACGCCGCCGGCCATCTCCGGCATGACCATGTCCAGGATCACCAGGTCGACCCCCTGCGGATCGATCTCGAGGATTGCCAGGGCGTCCTTGCCGCTGCAGGCCGGAACCACGTGGTAGCCCAGTTCCTTGAGCATCAGCGTGCCCACGTGCAGAATTTCTTGCTCGTCATCCACCAGCAGGATGCTTTCCTCGCCGCGGGCCAGTTCGTAGCGCACGCCGGCTTCGGCCACCACCCGCTTGTCGGAGGCCGGCAGGTAGATAGAGAAGCTTGCGCCCTGCCCTTCCCGGCTGCTGACCCGGACGATGCCCTTGTGGTTCTGAATGATCCCGTAAACCGACGCCAGCCCGAGACCGCTGCCTTTGCCGATCTCCTTGGTGGTGAAAAAGGGCTCGAAGATACGCGCCATGGTCTCCTCGTCCATGCCGACCCCCGTATCCCGCACGGTCACTTTGACGTACTCACCGGGTTCCACGCCGTAAGAGCGACAGAAAGCCGCGCGCAGGGTGACGTTCTCGGTTTCCAGAAAAAGTTCCCCGCCGTCGGGCATCGCCTGGCCGGCATTGACATACAGGTTGAGCAGCACCTGCTCGATCTGGCCCTGATCCACATCCGCGCTCCAGAGGCCCCCGCGCAGGTTGCGACGAATGGAGACCTCTTTCTTGGTCCGGCTGAACATGTCGCACGTTTTCTCCACCAGATCGTTGAGACAGGTGGGTTTGACTTCATACTTGCCCCCGCGCGCAAAGCCCAGCAGCTGTTTGGTGAGGGCCGCGGCGCTCTTGATGGTCTTGCCGATGGCCTGGATGTGCTCACTGTGAGGATGGTCGCCGGGCAGGTTGAGCTGCATGACCGAAATCCGCCCCTGAATACCCATCAGGAGGTTGTTGAAGTCGTGGGCGATGCCGCCGGCCAGAGTCCCGACGGCCTCCATTTTCTGGGCGTGAATCAGTTTGTCTTCCAGCTCCCTGCGCTCGGCCTCCTGCCTGATCCGGTCGGTAATGTCCAGGACCTGCGCCACCACCTGCTGGTTGCCGTGGAGATCATTGATCATCGTTGCACTGATGCTGACGCGTCGGGTGTCACCGTCCTTGCGCACCACGTCGAACTCGTAATGCGTCGGCACGCTGTCCCCGCGCAAGCGGTCAAAATAATTCTTTTTGACGACTTGCAGGCTTTCGGGCGTCAGCAGCCTGCCGATATCCGCCCCCGTCATGTCTTCTACGGGGTAGCCCATTACCCGGCAAGCCTCGGGATTGGCGTAGACGATGCGGAATGCGTCGCCTATGATCACAAACCCCTCATGGGAGTTCTCGACCACCGACCGGAAGCGCTCCTCGCTTTCCCGCAGGGCCATTTCGGCCTCCTTGCGGTCACTCACGTCGCGGGCCACGCTCAGAACGACCTTTTCGCCCCGGTAGTCGATCTGGCGCGCCTTGATTTCCACCGGCAGAAAGCTGCCGTCGGCTTTCAGATGCCGCGTTTCCACGGTCCGGCGCCCGCCCGCAGCATTCAGGACCCCCATGACCCGCTCGGCATCCGCCCCGGGCATCAGGGCCGATAAGGGCAGTGCAAAAAATTCCGCCGGGGAATACCCCAGCCGACCGTAGCTGGCCTCGTTGGCATCCAGGATGCGGCTCCGGCGATCGACCAGATAGACCGCGTCATCGACGTTTTCCAGGAGCTCCTTGTAGCGCGACTTTTCCTCGGCGGCTTTGAGGGTGCGCAGCATGCTGTCGAAGGCCTTTGAAAGCTCGGCGATCTCCCAGTAGTCGCCGGGGTGGGTCTCGAAGGAGAGGTCTTTTTCCCCCCTGGAGATATGGATGGCTTTTTGGGCCATTTTGCGCAAGGGGGTCGCCATCTGTTGGCCGAGAAAGATGGCAAGCCCCGCCGAAAAGGTGAGCACGGCCAGCGTGAAAAGCCCGATGAGCAGCGCTATCCTGCGCTTTTCACTGATCAAATCCTCGCTGGAGAAGAAAAAATAGAGGTCGGCGTAGCCGTCGAGCTTGAGAATTTGGTGGTTTTCGGGGCCGACGGGCAAGGCCTTGGCCTCCGCGGTCTGGGCGAGGGCCTCGGCATCCAATTCAAAGGCGCCGCCCCGGATCAGGCTGGTCAGCCCATCGGTCGTGCGCACCAGGATGTCCCCGACGACCATCTGCTGGAGCCGCTCGATTACTTCCTGGTCACCGCCGAGGTCGTAGCGCACGTAGGCGGTCCCGAGACGCGCCTCGCTGCTGGTGATCGGGGTTTCAAACCACCACACCAGGGACGAGGTCTCGCTTTCCGGGGCCGGCAGTTCACCGGGCGGGGTGTTGAACAGGGCATCGACAAACTGCTCGGAGTGGGTGGGGCTGACCAACGGCGCGGCAGTTTTGCGAACGAAAAAACTCAGACCGTTATCCGGTGCGTAGAAGCGCGCCAGGCGGTCTCGGAGTTGGACGGGCGAATCCAGCAGGAGGGTCACCCGAATGGCATTGTCGGTGCTGAGATCCTGAAGCTTGCGTTTGATCTGCACAAATCGACGGCTGAGGATCAGCTCGGCCTGCCCCTTGTGCGCCGCAATCTTGTTGCGGAACTCGAGGTCCAGGCGCTTTTCGAAATAAACGTAGAGCACCCCGGAGATCAGCAGGACGGTGACGGTCACCAGAATACCGATGGCCAGCATCAGCTGGATCGAGAACCGTTTGCGTCGCTCGGGTTTCAATGGGTCTCCTCTTATGGCACGCTGGGCACAGGGCGTGACCGCGGCCGCCCGGGCCGGATGCGGCCGCGGAGCGGGCGGAGATCAGTGTTTGAAACTGCGCTGGCCGGTAAAGGCCATGGTGGCCCCGACCTCGTTGCAGGCTTCAATGGCCTGGTGATCGTTGGTGGACCCGCCCGGCTGGATGACCGCGCGCACCCCTTCGCGCAGCCCCACGTCGACCCCGTCGCGGAAGGGGAAAAAGGCATCGCTGATCATGGCCGCACCCACCAACCCGCCTTTTTCGGCGGCCACCCGGGCATCGATGGCCCGTCGGATTTCAGGCTCCCCCAGACTGTTGTAGGCGATCCCGTGCTGCTCGAAACAGTAGCGGTCGGCGAGTTTGCGATAGGCCTTGTCGCGGGCGATCTCGGCGACCCCCACCCGGTCCTGCTCGCCGGTGCCGATCCCGACCGTCACGCGATCCTTGACGTAGATCACCGAATTGGAGGACACCCCGGTTTCCACCAGCCAGCCGAAAAGCATGTCGTCATATTCCTTATCGGTGGGCTCCCGCCGAATGCGAAAGGTCTGGCCCTGGTGGTCGCAAACCGCCGGTTTGAGGTCCGCCCGGGTGCGCACCTCGGAGACGAACGACCACTGGGCGATGAGGCCGCCGTCGATCAGGCTTTTGAACTCCACGCAGCGCTGGCCGACGAAGGTCTGCAGGCGCTCGATGTTGCCGATCTGAATCACCCGCAGGTTCTTGCGCCGCGCGAGAATCTCCAGGGCGCCCTCCTCGAAATCCGGGGCCACCACCACCTCGGCGTACTGGTTGCTGATGGCCTCAGCGGTGGCCCGATCCAGGCTGCGGTTGACGGCGATGCAGCCGCCGAAGGCGGCCACGCGATCGGCCATGTAGGCTTGCAGATAGGCGCTCTCCAGGCTCTCGGCCTGGGCCACGCCGCAGGGGTTGTTGTGCTTGACGATGACCGCCGTGGGCGCCTGGTGCAAGTAGCGCAGGATGTTGAGGGCGTTGTCGGCATCGGTCAGGTTGGTCTTGCCCGGGTGCTTGCCCGACTGCAGCAGGCGAATGTCGGAGGCCAGGTGCTGTCCGGGCTGCAGGGTGCGGGTTTCGCCGAGCACCAGGTTGCCGTTGACCAGTTTGTAGAGGGCCGCTTCCTGGCCGGGGTTTTCGCCGTAGCGCAACCCCTTGCGCACCCCCTCGATGACCCAGGACACCTTCTCATAGAACAGGGTCTGGCGCCGGTTGTCCGCAACGAAGCTGATTTCCATGCGGGGCGGGAAATGGTCGTCCATGATGGTGCGGTACATCTGTTTGAGATCCTCAGCCATGTTGCCTCCTTTTTAAGGGTCGCGCTGATGAATAATTCCACGAGATGGCGCCGGATTTGAAGGATTTTGACGTAATGGGAAGTCCACCAGAGACGTCCATCCGACAATTCGGATATTTGGTAGTCGTTTAACCGGTATCTAATTTGAGGAATCAGATCCATGATTCTTATCGGCGCACCTTTCCTGTGTGTCGGGCAGCCTTTCGAAGGCTGAAACCCTCAGCGTCAACCCTTCAAGATCTCGGACCACCACCTCGTCCCCCGGAATCAGCGGTAATTGACCAACCGCATTCCATAGCTCGCTCCCTATCAGAACTTTTCCGCTATTGCCCTCCCACTTTTTGAC